>JASJHH010000161.1:0-10601 GCA_033791145.1 Legionella sp. | reverse complement strand
TAGCCATCTCTTCATCAGAGTTTATGTCTTTTTCTGGGGCAAATTTATCGTCAGTTATTCCCTCAAATAATGATTGAGCTTTTTCGTCAGTTATAGACGCTGGCATGCAGGAAAATATAAAATCATCTACGTTGTCTGTATTTTTGAAGGAATTTATAATTGTATCTGCACCAAATTTTTTAATTTTTTCTTGCAAGGTATTTAAGTTACTTTCATTTTTTGTTAAAAAATCTGTTTTTAATTGGATTTCTTTTTCATTTGGAAATTTTTTTATTTCTTCTGTTATCCGTTGATGATCTTGGACGTTTTGCTTATAGCTTAGAAGAAGATCAATATCTTCTTGTGGTAAATCTCCGGGATTATAATACGATGTTTTTTTAAATGAATGCATGAGATATCCTCTGAAGAAAGTTAATAAAGGTACGTTAATTAAATAATATTGGTTTATTATAGTACATAATTAGCTGTCTTTATAATGTTATTTATGTGTTATAATGTAACGAATTTAAATTATAATAAGAGAGGAATGCTCTGTGCCTCTAACGCATTTTATTCAGGCTCAACAGGGACAATCTGGGCATCCAAGCTTTGATTATGCTCTAAATGAGTTATATGCAGGTAAAAAAAACGGACATTGGATATGGTATGTTTTTCCTCAGCTACGCTCGCTAGGACGCTCAGCTACGGCAAAAAAATATGGAGTTCTTGATCTTGATGAAGCCTTAACGTATCTACAAGATAATTCTCTCTTTAAAAATTATCAGTCAATAGTGACAGCTACTAATCAGCAATTAAACAGTAAGTCGCTAAATGACTTAGTGGGTTGGGATGATGTCAAAGTTATATCGAGTGTAACGCTTTTTCGTGAAGCGGCAGAGAGCTTGAGCCGAAAAAAAGGTGTTGATCAAGATAAATTTAAAGCGCTTAAACTATCCTGTGATACATTTTTTATTCGTCTTGCGAAGCATGCAGACAAAGGTTTTGCGCCATCTTTTTATTTAGATAAATTTACTTTAGAAAAATTAGGAAAAGAAAAAACCTTTGCGCCTTTTAATAAATCATCTGAGTTGATAAAGTCGACGGACAATCCACAGTTATTTTTCAAACAAAATGATTCTGAAAAGCTAATAAAGGCACTCGATGAATATATTGATAAGAGAAATCAAGAGTGGAATTTTCATTATAACTTCTTAGGCGTTATGGCTTTAATTTATCGTATTAAAGATTTACTGTATGGAACCGATCATTTTAATGCTAAAAGCAGAGAGACTAAAATAGCCGCTGCAAATAAATCAAAGGATTATTTAAATTCGGATAAGTCTGAACCTATTAGTTTAACAGACGCTGATCGTGAGGCACTCAGTAACGGACGATTAGGTACTATTATGGAGCAGAACGGCGGTCTTTCGATACTAGTTAATCAACATTATGACAATTCGAACAACTGTAAAAAATAAAACACCAGCAGCTGTTCGAATTGTTTGGTTAAGATAAAAGAAAATTACGCGAGTGAAGCAATCACAGCACCTAAAAATCGCGTTGCTTCACCACCGGTTACGGCTCTGTGATCAAAACTCAACGAGAGCGGTAATAAATGACAACTACTGAGTTCACCTGATTTGCTTTGAACGCCCTCATACAAACGCCCAACAGCAAGAATAGCAACACTCGGTGGCACAATAATTGGGCTTGCAAAGCGGCCTGCGAATTTCCCGAAATTAGACAGCGTAAAAGTTGAACCCGTGAGTTTGTCAGCCGGTACGGTTCTATTTTGTACGCTTACTTTAAAGTTATTTATTTGCTCGCGAAGTGCGGTATTATTTTGATTTTGTGCATCATGAATGACCGGCACAAATAAGCCATCGGCATTGTCCATGGCAAGGCCTAAATGCACTGCGTCAAAGCATTTTCTAGCGCTATGCTTTGTGTCAAACCAGGCGTTTAGCGCAGGCTCTGTTTTGGCAGCGTCACAAATGGCACGAATTAAACGCACCGTAATATCATCTTTGCCAATCCAGGCCGACACATCGGCTTCATCAAAAATACTCACAGGTACAACGGTTTGATGAGACTCAACCATGCTAGATAACATCGCGCGTCGAACGCCACGTAATGGCTCAAAGCCTTCAGGAGGTGTTGCTTGTTTTTTTACTTCGGCTTCTATATCTTCGATAGTAATCAGCTGATTCGCACCGGTGCCTGTAATAGATTTTAAATCTAGATTTAATTTTTTAGCACGCAGTCGTGCAGCAGGTGTTGCTTTTGCACGTGAGCTTGGTTCTGCTGAACCGATGACAAAATCATCTTCAAAATTCTCGGAGCTTTCTTCTAAAGTGCCAACGACAGTGCCTTTGTCTGATGCTGCTTTTGAAGCTTCTTGAACAAAACTCATCAGCGGGTCGCCGGTTTTTATAATATCACCCGATTGACCAAATAATTTTTCAATGACACCAGCTTCGGGGCAGGGGACATCCACTACAGCTTTGGCGGTTTCCATTGAAACAAGCGGTTGATCAAGCGCAACTTCATCGCCTTCTTTGACAAACCATTCGTGAATTTCTGCATCAGGCAAGCCTTCGCCTAAATCGGGTAAGTTAAAAACAGTCATTAATAGAGCACTCCATGTATGCTTTCAGTAATTCGTTCAACACTGGGGATATAATGTTTCTCAAGTTGAAAATAAGGAATAGTAATGTCATAGCCTGTTACCCGCTGTACCGGGGCAAGTAAGGCGTCTAAGCTGTTTTCCATGATTTGCGCTGAAATTTCAGCGCCAACGCCACATGTTTTAGCAGCTTCATGAATAATCACAGCACGCCCTGTTTTTTCAACAGAATTTAAAATCGTTTCGATATCAAGAGGCTTAATACTTGCAACGTCAATCACCTCGCATGAAATGCCGTCTTTTTCGAGTGCACGAGCAGTTTGCAATGTTTCGTATATACTCGCACCCCAACTAATCAAGGTCACATCTTCCCCTGTTTTTAATGTAAAGCACTTGCCTATAGGTAGCGCTTTTCCATCATCAGGAACAGGTTGTTTCACCAAACGATACATGCGGTTTGGCTCTAAAAAAATAACCGGGTCAGGATTACGCATGGCAGCAAGCAAAAGCCCATAAGCACGTTTAGGCGACGATGGAATCACGACCTGTAAGCCTGGAATATGTGCAAACAAAGCCTCTGTGCTTTCAGAGTGATGCTCAGGGGCATGAATACCGCCACCAAAAGGTGCTCGAAATACCAATGGGCAGGTTAAGCGCCCGCGTGTGCGATTACGCATGCGCGCTGCATGTGAAATAATTTGGTTTAGTGCAGGATAAATAAAACCTGAAAACTGAAACTCAGCAACGGGTTTCAAGCCCTGTGTCGACATGCCAATTGCAAGGCCTGCAATCATAGATTCTGCCAAGGGCGAGTCAAACACACGTTGCTCGCCAAAGCGTTCTTGAAGGCCCGCTGTTGCACGAAAAACACCGCCGTTTTTACCGACATCTTCGCCAAAAACAACCACATTTTCGTCTTGGTTTAGCTCATAGGCCAGCGCCTGGGTTACGGCTTCAAGGAGTGTAATATCAGACATAATTATAATGCCTCCTGTAAAGCTGCACGTTGTTCGAGTAAATCAGCAGGGGTTTCAGCATAGTGATAATCAAATATGCTCTCAATCGATTGAGGTGTGCGATTTAAATAATCTTGAACCGCTTCATCAATTTCGGATTTTAGTGTTTGGGTTAAGGCTTTATCTTGTGTTTCATCCCAATCATGTTCTGCTTCTAAATAGCGCTTAAAGCGCGCAAGAGGCTCACGAGTTTCGGCTTTTTTTACTGTATCTTGTGGTTGATAACGCGTCGCATCATCAGCAGTTGTATGATCGGATAATCGGTAGGTCATGGCCTCTACGAGCGTTGGGCCTTCGCCACGTCGTGCTTTTTCTATGGCGTTACCGATAACTTCTCGTGTTGCGAGCATGTCGTTGCCATCGACTTGAATACCTTCAAAGCCTGCAGCAATGGCTTTTTGTGCGAGGGTTTCAGTTGCTGTTTGTTTTTCAATAGGCACAGAAATAGCCCATTGATTATTGTTCACCACAAAAACAACGGGTAACTTCCAAGCACCTGCAACGTTGAGCGCTTCATAAAAATCGCCTTCAGAGGTACCACCATCGCCAATGCAGGCGAGTGCGACACGCTGCTCGTTACGATGCTTAAAGGCAAATGCAACGCCTGTTGCATGTAAACACTGAGACGCAATAGGCACACAAATTGGAAAGTCTTCAGGTGTATTTGCAAAATCACTGCCGCGCTCATCACCGCCCCAGTAGGCGAGAATCTCTGACATTTTAACGCCGCGTTGAAATTGTGCTGCATAATCTCGGTAGTAAGGCACAAAAACGTCTGTTGGTTGCAAGGCATGGCCAATTGCGGTGGATATCGCTTCTTGTGAGTTAATCGGCGCGTAGGTACCCATTTTTCCTGTGCGTTGCAAAGCAATGGCTTTTTTATCAAACAAACGCGTTTTGAGCATGGTTTGATAGAGATTTAAAAGTGTCTCTTTTTGTTTTGCAAAAGCCGGAAGTGGGGCTACAAGCTCACTTTTTTCATTGAGTATTTGAAGATAATTAATTTCAAAACGAGCAACAACAGTCATCACAGCTCATTTCCTTATGTCAGCAATTTGAATCGGGCTAGCATAACGAGAATTGAATTAAAAAACCAGTGATTCTTAAGAATTGCTGCATTGTCTGATTACTGTATTTACAGTAAACTAACGACTGTTTTTTAGGGTCAAAATTAAATATGAAAAAATTACCTGTTATCGTTGGTATGGGCGGTATGAATGCGGCTGGACGAAGTTCTGGTGGGCATAGTTATAAACGTATGGTCAGTGATGCATTGTCAGATGATGCACTTCAAAGCACTTGGCAAGATTTAGGGCGTCGTATGGGCTTGTCTATAGAAGGCAACGCGACAGCCGAACAAATTGAAATGATTAAGGCCGGAACATTGATACGGCGTACTGAGCGATTTGACCCCGATGCTGTACGTTCTCATCAAAAAGCGACTATTGCAGATAAATCTGCTGAGTTTGTGATTAAAAAAACAAAAACACAAGAAGAACGTATTACACTTACTTCTGAAGACGAAGTGCTATTGCCTGAATATACCGCTTTACCTGTTTCAAGTGCAGGTGGTTTACCGAGTGGCTTTGATCCCGGTGAATTATATAACTCACATCATCATCCGCGCGGTCTTAAATTATCTGTATATGGTGCCTCTGACGCATTAAATTCTATGGGCATTGCTTGGGATGAAGTGCTTGAACATATTAAGCCCGATCAAGTGGCAGTTTATGCAGGCAGTGCGCTCGCACAAGCAGATGAGCATTCATTAGGTGGCGTGTTTGCGCAACCGCTTTTGGGTGGACGTGTGAACTCTAAAATGATGGCCTTGTCTTTGTCTGAGATGCCAGCGGATTTTATTAATAGCTATGTGATTAATAGCGTGGGTTTAACAGGTCATAACGTTGGGGCATGTGCCACGTTTTTATATAATTTAAAGCAGGGCTTAGAAAGTATTCAGTCAGGGCAAGCGAAAGTTGCCATTGTCGGTGGGGTTGAAGCGCCTTTAGTGCCTGAAATTTTTGAAGGCTTTCGTATTATGGGGGCACTTATAACCGATAAAGAACTTGCTGATTTAGATAACTCGGATACTAAAAACATTAACCATAGACGTGCTTGCAGGCCTTTTTCAAGTAATGCGGGGTTTACACTTGCAGAAGCTGGGCAGTTTGTTATTTTAATGGATGATGCGTTAGCATTTGAACTCGGTGCGCATGTGTATGGTGCTGTGGCGGATGTTTTTATTCATGCGGATGCCAATAAAAAATCAATTGCAGGGCCTGGTGTTGGTAATTATATTACCATGGCAAAAGCGGCTGCTTTGACAAATACCATGTTGGGTAGCTTAGAACAGACTTATGTACAGGCGCATGGCACCAGCACACCACAAAATCGGGTCACAGAAAGCCATATTTTAAACGAGGTTGCTAAGACCTTTTCAATGAAATCATGGCCTGTTGCAGCAGTTAAAGCTTATGTTGGACATAGCGTGAGTGCAGCGGCAGGCGATCAGCTCATTACATCACTTGGCGTGTGGCAACATGGTTTAGTGCCTGGCATTAAAACGATTGATCATTATGCCGACGATGTGCATCGCTCGAATTTAAATATTCTTATGGATCATTTAACCGTGGGTACACAAGGCTGTGACATGAAGGCCGTGGTTTTAAATTCAAAAGGCTTTGGTGGAAATAATGCAAGTGCTGTAATTTTATCACCAGAACAAACGCTTGATATGCTAAAAGCAAAACATGGTGCACAAAAATATGCAGCTTATCAGAAAAAAAATGATGCGGTGATGCATGAAATTAAAGCATTAGATGCACGCGCTGTTGCAGGCAACGAACGTATTATTTATCAGTTTGGTGAGTCTGTGATGGATGCATCATCTGTTACAATAACACCATCATCGATTAAGCTCTCAGGCTTTGATGTGTCTATTGATTTGCCTTCGGAAAATCCTTATGTAACTTCAGGTTCTGATGCATAAAGGCAGTAAGATTAGCGTTGGGGTGATTTAGACGATATTGATACACCGCATAAAAAGCCATGACGCTTTTTAAATAATTGCGTGTTTCACCCCAAGGCAGCGTTTCAATCCAAATATCAATTTCTTCCGTTTCGAGTGGATGGGTTTTTATCCAGCGATTCACTTGATGAGGACCTGCATTATAAGCTGCAACCATGAGCAAGGGATTATACTGAAAGCGTGTTGCGAGGTGGTTTAAATAAGCAGTGCCGAGTTCAATATTTTTATCAGGTATAAATAAGGCTTTGGTATTTTTATATGGAATATGTTTTTTTCGTGCGATATGTTGTGCTGTTTTTGGCATGATTTGCATCAAACCATGTGCGCCAACAGGTGAAATGACATCCTGCCTGAAAGCACTTTCCTGACGAATCACAGCGTATATCAACGCTTCAGGAATATCATATTTTTTGGCATATTTTTGAATGTTTTTTTGATGTGCCAATGGAAACCTTAACGTGAGTTGATTATTGAGCGCATCATCATCACCGCTTAAATACACGGCTTTTCCGGTCCAATGCAAATTTTTTGCGAGCCAGCCAATAAAAGCACTTTTTTTAGATTTAGGCAGTTCGCTCGCAAAATCATTTGCCATACGAGAAGCGTCTAGGCGATGATGGCTGGTATAAAGCGTTTGGATGGTTTCAGTAATCGGTTGATATTCTTCTAAAATCTCGTTTACATGACTTGCGGGTTCAGCTTCGAATGCAAGCGGCTGTTTTAAACGCGTGCTTGCAAGAAACCCATAATAATGTCTTTTTTCAGCGATAGCTTGATAAATTTTATCTCCTGCGGCTTGATTACCTAGCGCAACTTCTGCGCGTGCAAGCCAATACTGCCAAGCGCTTTCTTCTTTTTTACTAGAGAGCGCAATCAAGGCTTTAACGCGGGCCCATTCATGACTTCTTAAGGCAAAACGAATTTGCCAATCTAATAATTTTTCGTCATATGCATCAGGGTTGACCTGATGAAACCATTGATACGCGTCAGGTTTGTTTCTAAGCGCCTTGTAAAGCGCTAAGTGACTCAAAAACGCTTGTTTTTGGTCTGTATTGAGTATGTTTTTCGTTTTTGTGGTTTCGAATATTGCGATGGCGCGTTTGGGATTAGAAGAAACCAAGCGTTTTAGTCCATATAAATAATAATGACTGTGCAAATGGCTTTTGGTTAGCGATGCAATGCGCGTAGGCTGCTTTTGAATGAGCTCAAGCGTACGTTTTTCATATGGCTCAGGAAGCTTAGCATGCGCAACTAAATATTTAGCCAAAGTAATATTTCGGTTTTCAAGGGCTAATTGAATACGTTCGAGGATTAAATCATTGGTGATAATATTTCGATCAATTAAAACACTAAATAACTTATCGCAAGCAGGGGGTAAATTATCACCGGTTAGCCAGATTTTTTTTGCGGCATTAGAATCAACTTGGTGTTGTTGATAGTGTGCAAACTCTGCATAGCACTGCAAGCTCACACTTTTTGAATCTTGATAATATTCGGAATACGTTGTCCAGTTATTGTCTTTGGCGAGTGCATAGAGCCATTTTTCACGTAGTTTTCGAGAAAGAGGGGTGTCATCATCAATAAATTCTAAAAAAGCAGGGCTTGGCGTTGTGGGAAGCTGTTTACTCCAAGCCAAATAATCCATGAAACGATTTAAATAAGATTGCTTTGGGGGCGTGTTTGCACAGGTTGCAAGTACAAGACAAGCCCCAATTACTTTGCAAGTTTATTTTGCATGGTTGTTATCGTTTTTTTGTAGTCCATAGTGTTGAATATAGCAGAGCCCATAACAAATTGCGTAGCGCCTGCTTGTTTGAGTAATTCAAGATTTTTTTCAGACACACCACCATCGACCATAATCGGTAGTGTTGGGTAAGCTTGGTGCAAGGCTTTAATTTTTGGAACAACTTCTGGCATAAACGCTTGGTTACCAAACCCTGGATTCACACTCATGATAAGCACAAAATCAAGTTGACGCACATAGCCTGTCAGCACATCAAAAGGCGTATCAGGATTAAGCACCAGCCCTGCTTCGCATCCGAACTCATGAATATGTTGTAGTGCTTTATTTAGGTTTTGTGTTGTATCAGGGTGAATGCTAATACGACTCGCACCCGCTTTAGCAAAGGCGGTTATCATCGCATCAACAGGAGAAACCATCAGGTGCACATCAAGTATTAATTTTGGAAATTGTTTTCGAATATCTTTTGCTATAGCAGGCCCAAAACTTAAATTAGGTACATAATGATTATCCATAACATCAAGATGAATGCCATCAGCACCTGCTTCTAATACAGCTACAATTTCTTCGCCCAGTCGCATATTATCTGCAGCAAGCAGTGATGGAAAAATCGTGGTTTGTTTAATCACAGGCTTAAGCACAATCAAAGGCACTGTTAAATACAATATTCACGGTATACAGCTTATATCTTTTGTCAAACTGATTAACAGTGGTGTTCGTGCGTGATATTGAAAGGCTTTGTGTTTTAGAAGCCAGGTAACGAGCATCTAATGCAAAATAGCAGTAATCATCTAAATAATAACTTAAGCCAACAATGGCTTGTCCTACAAAACCTGAACGGCTGTTGCCATTTAATGTAATGCCATAAGTTTCTAGTAGTTCTGATTTTGCTGTATTGCCAAGCAGCACATCATTTTCATAAAAATTAATGTTATTTTTGATAGAAGCAAATCCAAGGCCGCCGCCAATATAAGGCACGGCTTTAGATGAATAATTTCCAAATAAATCATAAAAAGCATTAAACGTTGCAACGCCTGATTGTGTTTTACCGTTGATACGAAAGCCAGCTGTTGTTTTAGGGCTATGAAAGGTCACGTCATGAAAACGTAAATAGCTATAGGTGCTGTCGTTATAGATGGCTTCAAGTTCAAAACGAAAATTATCACACCAGCGGTAGCCTAGTTGCCCACCGATACTCCCCATCATTTTATGGCCGAGTTGACCTGAGTATTCAATGACTGGATCACCCTGGTTTTCTACAAAAGGATAGGTGAAAGGCACATTAGCAGCATAGTTTGCACCAACGATTAAACCTGAATACCATCCAGATTTAGGATCAAATGCATAAAGGGCACTGCTTGTGATGGTAAGCCCTAAAAGCAGGATGTGAATAAGCCATCTCATAAAATACTGTCCTTAGTGAATATGCTATTTGTATTTTGCCTCATCATACCGATAAATAATACCAAAGTTCGCAAGGTGGGCTTGGAAGCGTTTTCCCAAATCAAATACGCGGTTGGTCCCAAGGTAACGATAAGCAACAAAAAGTGCATAATTTTCAGAAAAGTTAAACGTAACTCCGCCTGTGCCCTGATAGGTAAACGCACTACCCGATACTCTAAAATCAGTAATATTTAAACGTGAATTATCAACTTTTACGTTAATCCAGCCATAGCCAAGGCCTGCACCTAGGAACGGTGAAATCGTTGGAATAACCATAGGAAAATCGTAATACACATTAGCAAGTGCAAAAATGGCATTATTATAACCTGCAACGCGCGGGTCACGAACGCCATTTTCAGCAACATGGCGTAGCATGGCACTAATATAGGTCATTTGGCCTTCGTAACGCATGGGGTTACTTTTATAACCAAAACTGCCGCCAACGTTATACTCTGACTCATAATTAGCGTCACGATATTGAATATTATTTCGGGTTCTTTCAATATTATTGGGCACGTAAGCATAACCACCAAACCCATTCGAATACCAGCCATCAATGGGAATGGCTGCATGGGCTGCTGATGTGGCAAGAAGTAGGGTGCAGGCAATGCTATTGAATTGAATTAATCTCACAGCTTTCCTAGACGAATATCGACTCTTTCACATGTTATCGACTTACGACGAATTTGCAAGTTATTTGCATGTTAAAAAACGCAGGGGGAAGAGTTGTCTGATATTGATATATATCTTTTTTAGATATACACTGTT
>JASJHH010000160.1:0-9860 GCA_033791145.1 Legionella sp. | reverse complement strand
TTCTGTTTTTTCTTTAGAAATTTGAATGTTCAAATCAAAAAAAACATGCTTTGCATTTTTTTTAATAAATTTAGTCTTACCCATTACAACTCACCAAAGTCCCTAGTGGCATTGCTGCACCTTTCGTTTCAATAAATAAGCCATCGTTTCCAACGGCTTCAACGAGAAGTGTTTTATTACCAACGTTTATATCGTTGCATCTTTGGTTAACTTGCTCGTCAAGCTGTTCAAAAACAGGACTGTGATTATCAAGCACTCTCTTATCAAATGCTTTCTTTTCGCCCTGTGTTGTATGGTTGCTCGAGTAGATATCATGAAAGCCATCCTCATACTTCATATCGCTTTTACGCCAACTCTCAGATGTAGAAGAAAAGATATAATCTGTTAAGTCGTCAGAATTAGCTTTCCAATGATTGTCTGGCGCAATTATCTTGATACCAGGTTTAATTTGACCTAATGCTTTCATTAAATTTTCTCGCTGAAACTCACGAATACTTTCTTCTTCTGTTCCGCCATAGACCGTAAATTGAGCCGTTTTTAAATCGCCGCCTATTGCTTCAAAATAATTGAATATAACAGCTATGCTGTTTTTTAACGTGTCTGTTTCATCATCTAATTGATTTTGTAGAAAATGTGTTAAAGAAAAGTACGTTCTTTCTCCGTATTCATTTTTATTGGTAATTTCTAGTAAATGACACGTTCCAACTTCAAGCGCTGCAACATCCACAGAACTTTCCTCAAAATTGTGAGCAAAAGTACAAAATTCTTTTACAAAAGTAAGTGGACGCTCGACTTCGGGTTGAAAATATGAAAATTTGGATAATACGGCCGGCATAATAACTCCAGCATCTAAGATGCAAAAGCCTTCAATTATACACCGTGCCCAATAAAAAAACAAATCACGATCTAGACGCTACTATTTTTTATAGTTCGTTCATCTGCATCGCTAATCGAAGCCCTTCGAGCACTAAGTCTGGCAGTAAATAATCATATACCTTTTCTTTTTCAAATAACGCAGCAAAGCCACCCGTTGCAAGTACCAACACTTCTTCTTCAGCAAATACTTGCGATTTTACCCGCCCTATCACTTCTTTGACCGCACCGAGTGCGCCAAAATAAATACCTGATTGGATGCTCTCAACCGTTGAGCGCCCCACCACTTGTTTCACACGGACAATATCAGCTGATGGTAGTTTGGCTGTGTTATGTGACAACGCATCCATTGAAAGCCTTAAGCCTGGCAAAATAGCGCCGCCTAAATAGGCCTTTTTTGCATCAACCACACAAAACGTTGTGGCCGTTCCAAAATCAACCATAATTAGTGATTTACCTGGGAACCGATGCGTTGCCGCAATCGCATCTGCAATCCTATCCGCGCCTACATCAACCGGATTTCTGTATTTAATATTAAGCCCTGTTTTTACCCCTGCCTGCAAAAAAAACGGATCTATCGAAAAATATTTAATACATGCTGAACGCAGTGAATAATCTAACTGCGGCACAACAGAACCAATTGCAATTTGTTTAATATCTTCTGGGTTACAATTATTTTCACGCAGGACTTGCTTTAAAAAAAGCCCGAGCTCATCTGACGTACTTTTTTCAGACGTATGACGAAATCGCAATTTTATTATTTTGTCTTCAAATACCCCACCATAAATATGCGAGTTTCCTACATCTAAACAAAGCATCATGATTGGCTCGCTCCCGCAGCGCGCGCGCGAATACGTACTAAAGCTGCATCCAGGCGTTGGAGCACGCGCTGCTTGCCTATCATCATCAGGGTCATGTCAATAGCCGGTGAATTACTACCGCCTGTAATGGCTACACGCAAAGGCTGCGCTATTTTACCCATGCCTAAATCAAAGCTTGCACACACATCATTAATGCATGCTTGTAACTTATCTTTTTCCCAAGCATCTAGCGCTTCAAAAGCTTGATATAATGCTGTGAGTGGCTCGAGTGCTACAGGTCTTAGGTGCTTTTTAATCGCGTTTTCATCAAAAATGATTTCAGCTTGATAAAAATATACGCTTTTTTCAGCCATCTCAACCAAGGTTTTACAACGCTCTGCTTGCGCACGAACAATATCCGCTAAATCAGGGCCTTGTGTGATATCTATATTGGCTTTATCAAAATGATATTTGAGTGCTTCAGCCACAGTACTCGGATCATCTGATTTTTGATAATGCTGATTAAGCCAATAAAGCTTTTCATAATTAAAGCTTGCAGCACTTCGACTAACGGCTTTTAAATCAAACTGCTTTATCATCTCATCTATACTAAAAATTTCTTGATCTCCATCAGACCAACCTAGGCGCAGTATGTAATTTAACAAAGCATTAGGCAGGATGCCCATTTCTTTAAATTCTAAAACACTCACGGCCCCATGGCGTTTAGATAAACGTTTGCCGTCTTCCCCTAAAATCATGGGCAAGTGCGCAAAAATAGGCGGCTTAACACCTAATGTATGATACAAATTAATCTGTCGCGGCGTATTATTAATATGATCATCCCCACGAGTTACATGTGTAATACCCATGTCGGAGTCATCAATCACCACTGCAAAATTATACGTAGGATTGCCATCCGATCGGATTAAAATCACATCATCTAATTCTTGATTAGAGACTGCTATATCACCATAGACTTGATCTGAAAAACACACCGTGCCGTCTTTAGGATTTTTAAAGCGTATGACATAAGATGCTTCTGTATTTTCTAAATTAAGTTCACGACAATGTCCATCGTAACGCGGTTTTTCTTTGGCAGCCATCTGAGATTCACGCAAAGTTTCAAGTCGCTCTTTACTACACGTACAGCGATAGGCTTTACCTGTATTTAACCATTCATCAGCCACTTCTTGATAACGCGCATAACGCGCGGTTTGATACACAGGCGGCGCATCAGGCGTGAGTCCAAGCCAGGCCATGCCATCTAATATTGCTTGTACTGATTCAGAGGTTGAACGTGCCTCGTCTGTATCTTCAATACGTAATACAAATTCACCCTTGTGATGCTTTGCATACAACCAAGCAAACAGCGCTGTACGCACGCCACCGACATGTAAAAATCCCGTTGGGCTTGGTGCAAAGCGTGTTTTAACTATCATACAAAATACTCCATATTGCGCAATCATTTATTGGCGCTATAATAGCCGAATTTAATGCATGCGGAAAGCCAAATGAAAGGCTTTGGAATCAGACAACAACTTAGAATAGCAACGCTTGTACCTGTTTTATTAGTCGCTGTTTTATTTACGATATTTTATAACATACAACTTAATCAAACACTTGATGAACACACCTCCAATCTTGGAGAGGCCTATGTGAATCAACTCGTATCTGCAGCACAACTGACTATTTTAGAAGGCGACACCCGTAGCTTACAAGCTTTAATTGATGCCGCTGTAACCAATAGAGATGTCTTAACGCTCGCTTTTTATGATGCAAGCGGCCAACTCCTTGCCTATCGCGGGGGAAAACATCCAAGACGCCACTCATTGCCGCCCGAATCAGTTAGAACCAGTGGATTTACCGAAACCAAAGCCAACGGACGACAAAGCATCCGTTTTTTTTCTCCCATTTCCTTGCCACGTTTTAATTTATACAATAACTCGCGTCTTGCCTCACTGACACATCCTGCCACAACAACAGGGCAAGCAGACCATCTTTTAGGCTGGCTTTCTATTGATTTAAACACACAACCCATGCTGCTCAAAAAATATAGTATGTACTTGGGTAGCCTTTTAATTACCTGCCTTGGCATTGCACTCGGGTTTCTCTTAAATTATTTTCTATCTCAAAAAATTCATCGCCCCGTTACACGCTTGCGTCATACGATGAGACAAATTTCAAACGATGCGTTCGAAACGCCAATTAAAACCGGTAGCTCCTCTGAGCTTGGCATTATTGAACAAGGCTGTGTTGATTTACAAAAACAATATTTAGACACACTCAATGAATTTAACGAACATGTAGACACTGCAACCCAAGATTTGCAGCAAAGCCTTGAATTACTTGAAGAAAAAAACGTCAACCTTTTACTCGACAAACGCAAAGCAGAAGAAGAGCTCAAACAAAAATCCATACTCATCACAAGCTTAAGTCATGAAATAAGAACCCCCATGAACGGCATTATCGGCTTTGCCAATGTCTTATTAGAAACATCTTTAACGCCTGTTGCACGCGATCACGTTAAAACCATTAAAGGTTCAGCCAAAGATTTATTAGCTATATTAAATAATATTCTTGATTATTCTAAAATCGACGCTGGAAAATTAAAGCTTGATACCATTCCGCTCGATATTCGTAATTGTATTGATGATGTGCTTGCACTCGCAGCCCCTAGTGCCTACAAAAAAGGCCTTGATTTAATTCCGTCTACGGCCCTTGATGTGCCAAAAACCATGGTCGGAGACCCCATTAGGCTCAAACAAATTATTAATAATTTAGTCAGTAATGCCATCAAGTTTACAGAGCAAGGCCATGTGCTCATACGCACACATGTCCATCAAATTACAGAGCAATCTTATACCCTTTGCCTTGCTGTTACCGATACAGGGATTGGGATTTCACCTGAAGAACAATCCACTTTATTTCATGCCTTCCATCAGGCAGGAAAAAACACAGCACGCCATTATGGCGGTTCAGGGCTTGGACTCGTGATTTGTAAACAACTCGCAGAACACATGCAAGGCCATATCACGCTTGAGAGCAATACCAACCAGGGCACCACTTTTTCAGTTTATCTTACGTTTACTAAATTACCCGCTTACGAAGTCGAAAAAACACAACCCAAACGATTTGCTCACATCAAAGCCATTTGTTTTGATACGAACCCACTGCATTTAGAAGCACTTTGCCATGGCTTAGGTCACTTTGGAATTACATGCATCAAAGCCAATACGTTCGATGCATTAAACATTGCCTTCACCCAGCATCCCAATGCACAACTCGCATTTATTAGCACAACGCCAGCACATGAAAAAATGCTCTCAAATTTTTTAAATCAACAAACTATACCGACAATTTTACTCTCCAAATTTCTCATTGAAGATTACCAAGCACTGGGTGCTGAACGATTTCTGATGAAACCCCCTAATATTCAAAAATTACAAGATACGATTGAATCGATGCTCCTGCAAAATGCATCCCCTAAAACCAATCAACTCGATTTAGAACGCTTACGCACCAATTTACGTGACATTCGTCCTAATTTATTAATAGCTGAAGACAATACGGTTAATCGCATGTTACTCAATGCGTGGCTTGGCACCAGTGCAGCATTAGATATTGTCGATGATGGCGAGCAAGCCCTTGCAATTTGTCATCAAAAACAATTTGATGCGATTCTAATTGATTTACACATGCCAAAACTCAATGGCTTAGAGGCAACTCGTCTAATCAGAGAGCATACAACGCTCAATAAAAACACGCCTGTTTTACTCATTAGTGCGGATAGCTATGATCTTGATCGCGCAGCTTTAGACGAACAAAAAATCGACCGGAAATTGGCTAAACCAATTGATGAAAATTTACTCTTACATCATCTGATTACAGTGCTTAAAAATGCAAAAATAACGCCTATTAATTGGCCTCAATGCGTTCAAAAAATGTCAGGCAATAGCGCTTTAGCACAAAAATTTCTAGACCGATTTGTGAGTGAGCTACCCACACATCGCCACACCTTGCTCGCTGCTATCAAAATTCAGAATAAAAAAATCATTGAAGAAACAGCGCATACGCTTCGAGGTGCCTGTGGTTTTTCAAGCCTTCCGAAACTTGAACCTGCACTGGCAAAACTTGAATATTTAGCACAGCACACCCAAACAGACCCAACATTAAAAAAAGCATTAGATAGCGTCATACATCATATTGATGCCATCATAGCAGCACACAAAACATTAAATTTAAATTTACTCACGGAATAACAGATCAAAATAAGGATAAAATTGATGACCAATATTAAAAATGCAATCTATGCACAATCAGGTGGCGTAACAGCTGTAATTAACGCCTCAGCCTGTGGTGTGATTCAAACCGCACGAAAAAATTCAGACAAAATCGCCAAAGTATTCGCAGCAAAATCAGGTATTGTCGGTGCATTATCTGAAACGCTTATAGATACATCTTTAGAAAGCGACACAGATATTGCAAAGCTCATGCACACACCATCAGGTGCTTTTGGCTCTTGTCGTCATAAATTAAAATCAGATGGCGAAGAATTTACGCGCTTACTTGAGGTGTTTGAGGCCCATAACATCGGCTATTTTTTCTATAACGGCGGCGGAGATTCCCAAGACACAGCTAATAAAATAGCTGAGATGAGCCAAACGCGCGGCTATCCTGTCACCTGTATCGGCATTCCTAAAACCGTTGATAATGACTTACCGTTTACAGACACCTGCCCAGGCTTTGGCTCTGTCGCAAAATACGTTGCCATTTCAACCAAAGAGGCAGGCTTTGATGTTGCCTCGATGGCTGAGACATCAACGAAAGTATTTATTCTAGAAGTCATGGGACGACACGCAGGCTGGATTGCAGCAGCAAGCGGTCTTGCCAATGAAGCCGCCGATGAGCCCCCTCATCTTATTTTATTTCCAGAAGTTGTATTTGATCCCGAAGCATTTATAGCGCGCGTAGATGCGTGTGTAAAAACACATGGTTATTGCGTAATTGTGGTATCCGAAGGGGTTCAAAATGCTGAAGGCAAATTCTTAAGTGACGCAGGTATAAAAGACGCCTTTGGGCATGCACAATTAGGTGGCGTCGCACCTGTGCTCGCAAGTTTAGTGAAACAAAAATTAGGCTATAAATATCACTGGGCTGTAGCTGATTATCTGCAACGTGCTGCACGGCATATTGCATCTAAAACAGATGTGGAGCAAGCCTATGCACTTGGCAAAGCAGCCGTTGAATTAGCACTCGATGGCCAAAACGCCATTATGCCTATTATTGTTCGAAATAGTGACGCACCTTACACATGGTCTATTGGACAAGTGCCACTGCGTGATGTTGCAAACATTGAACGCGCCATGCCGAAAGACTTTATTCGTGAAGATGGCATGGGGATTACAGATGCCTGCAAGCGTTATTTAGCGCCGTTAATACAAGGCGAAGCTTATCCTCCTTATATCAATGGCTTGCCCGATTATGTTCGCCTTAAAAATCAGCTCATCACGCCTAAGCTTCAAACATGGCATAACAATTGACAAGTTTATTAACTTTAGGCATTATATGCCTCTTTAGTTTTTGAGTTTCCGGAGAAACAACGTGGCAAATATTAAGTCAGCTATCAAACGTGCAAAACAAAACGTTAAACGTCGTGCACACAATGCAAGTGCGCGTTCTATGTACCGCACCTATGTTAAAAATGTTTTAAAAGCAGTTGCAGCAGGTAATCAAGAAGAAGCACGTGCTGCTTTCACGAAAGCGCAACCTGTTATCGACAAAGCAATGGCCAAAGGTTTAATTCATAAAAATAAAGCTGCTCGCGTCAAAAGCAGATTAAATGCTAAAGTTAAAGCATTGGCGGCATAAATATCCGTCATTTTTCAAAGGGGTCATCTTGACCCTTTTGATTAAACCTCGATGGATGCTTAAGATTGATGAAATTTATTAGAAATATATTAATCTCCATCTTATTGGTGATTATTACAAGTATTGCCGTGCTTTGGGCGGTCACCTACTTCGTTCAACCCGCAACCTTTAAACTCATAGCCAAAAAGCAGCTCAGCAGCTTAACCCATCAAGATAGCGCTATTGAAGGTAATATCAACTGGCGTATTTTTCCAAGACCCGGCTTACACCTCACCAAAGTTCGTATCGGAGATGTGAATAAAACAGATGGTGACTATGCATTACTTGTTGATAACCTCACCTTTCACGTTCAATTTATGCCCCTTTTGCAAGGGCAGTTAGTATTCGACAAACTCATACTTAATGGATTCACTTTACGTATTAACTTAGATAAAAAAGCATCCGGCACACCAACACCCACTCAAAAAAAACAAGTATCACCTAAAAAAATTAGTACCGCTTTACCGACACATGTTGCGTTAAAATCACTTTTACTCACAAACGGTCAAATTCTTTTCGTTCAAAAAAACGAACAAATGCTATTAAAAAACGTGCGGCTTGAAGCAGAACTTCCAAAAACAAACCATGAGCAATTTCCGATACAACTCAAAGCAAATATCCAGAAAAAATCAGATGCCTTGTCACTCAGTGGCACCTTAAACTATAAAGGCCTACTCAAGCTACCTCCACTTAATACAACAAACACACAATTAGAAAACCTTGAACTCGACGGACAAACCGCTTTTCAAAATATTCACCTCAATGATTATGATATTACTGAGGCCAATGCACACACGTTTTATCGAAATGGCAAACTCATCCTAAACCCGCTCACACTTTCTTTGTATAACGGAGAATCTGTGGGTCAATTAATTTATCAACTAAAAACAAGTGCTTTAAGCTTTAATCAAAACGGAACTGGGCTCAATGCAGAACCTGTTTTTCAACACGTGCTTGATATGCGCCCCTCACACTTAACCGGCACACTTGATTTTTCAATCACAGCAGCAGCACAACTAAACCTTGTTGACTGGCATAAAAAAATCCAAGCCAACGGTAATTTTACAATGCACAATGGCACACTCGCTTATATTAATTTACCGGCTATTACAGCGGAGGCCACAAAAACCATCAAAACGTTAGCATCTCAAAACATAGAGAATATTCAGCAAGCACTCAGTCACTTTAAACCTTGGCGCCTGAATGATTACTCAGGCAACACCGCCTTTGAGCTTTTTAATTTTCAATATCAACTCAATGGCGATAATACTTTAATTTATAACTTACTGCTCGAAACCAAAAAACTTAATCTTAAAGGCCAAGGCCACTTAAACCTTGAAACCGAGGCGATTCAAGCACATCTCACGGCTTATATCATTACAAATGATAAAACCACCCAGGCCATACAACTACTCTTAGGGCATGGTTTTCCACTCTTAGTCACCGGCACCCTTTCGCATCCTTTAATTAATGCAGATACGCACATTTTAAAATCCATTATATCAAGCGACGCATTACCTAAAGCACTGATTAAACCACTGAATAAATTAAAATCGCATATTAATAAAAAACTTAATGCAGAATAATACGCAATTTGCTCCCGCACTCTTAGATTGGTTTGCATTAAACGGCCGAAAAAACCTGCCCTGGCAAAATCCACGCACGCCTTATCATGTGTGGATATCTGAAGTCATGCTACAGCAAACCCAGGTCAAAACAGTTATCCCTTATTTTGAAAAATTTATTGCGCGCTTTCCAAATATAAAAACTCTTGCGAGCGCTACAGAAGACGACGTTTTAGCTTATTGGGCAGGCCTTGGGTATTACAGCCGCGGACGAAACCTTCAAAAAACAGCTTATTTAATCACAACCGAATTTAACCATATTTTTCCGAGTGATTTAAAGCAGCTGATTATGCTGCCTGGCATTGGCGACTCAACGGCAGCAGCGATTCGCTCACTTGCTTTTAATCAACCGGCTGCTATTTTAGACGGCAATGTAAAACGCATTTTAAGCCGTTATTTTTTAATTGCAGGGCACCCCAACACCTCCGCCATCAAAAAAACATATCAGCAACACGCTACGGCATGTTTGCCTACTACACGCGCCGCTGATTACACACAAGCCATCATGGATTTAGGTGCGCTGGTTTGCACACCTAAAAATCCAAGTTGTGATATGTGCCCAATGGCAGCTCACTGCCTCGCAAAGGCTAAACAACTTACGGCAAATTATCCAGAAAAAGCACCTAAGAAAACAATTCCAACGCGTGAAGCACAA
>JASJHH010000159.1:0-4381 GCA_033791145.1 Legionella sp. | reverse complement strand
TTCTGTTTTTTTTAGTAGTTTTGAGTTTGATCTACTATGACTTATTTTCCTTGTTCTTTGATGTAATCATAATCCGATTTGAAAATTCAGAGTCTATTTATAGCTTCTTAGCGAGCAGTAGAGATGTCTTCGTAGTAAATGCGTTATCGAATTTTCATATTGAAGGACTTTATTTTTTAAGGCTGTTTTTTGGTTTTGGTGTTTACATGTCATTTAGAACAGTTTCTGATGATATTTCGTTATATGACACCTTGGAAAATGATTTTTTTGATATTTTCTTCTCCTATGGCTTTATTGGAATATGTGTTTTTATTTCGTTTTACTTGTTTCATGCATTCAGGGCTATTTCTTCAAAAAAATTCGAGGCACTGTTAATTTTTAGCACCTTGTTTTTAATATCAGCATTAATCGGCCATGTTTTATTTGATGCGATGGCCGTTATTCCATTTGTTTTATCAGCCGCTTTAACAAATATTAAATTAAGGAAACCACGTGAAAAAAATTGTCTTTATTCATTTGTTAAATGATTTTAGTGGCAGTCCGAAAGTGTTGTCTCAAGTTATGGATGTTGCTAAATTATCTGGAATTGAGACTCATTTATATACTTGTAGTGGTGAAGTTGGTTTTTTAGATAGAGTGGAAGCTAAACGTTTTTCATTTCCTTATAAACATTTTAGTAATAGGTTTTTAACTTTGTTTTCCTATTTATCATCTCAATTAGTATTGTTTTTAAAGTTGCTGAGTTATCGAAAAGAGCCTGACACTGTGCTTTATATTAATACTATGCTCCCATTTGGAGCGGGTTTGGCTGGTAAGGTCATGGGAAAAAAAGTTATATTTCATATACATGAAACTTCAATTAAACCGCGGATATTAAAGTTTTTTTTACGTTGGATTATTAAGTTGACTGCATCTGAAGTTATCTTTGTTTCGGAGTACTTAAGGCAAACTGAGGCGTTTGATGGGGTTGAATCAACCGTTGTTTATAATGGAATTGCTGTTCGAAAATCTATTTCGGAACAAAAAAAACAGGAGGGTTTTTTTAACGTTTTGATGATTTGCTCACTAAGGACTTACAAAGGGGTAAATGAATTCGTTTCTTTGGCAAAAGAAATTTCAAAAATAAATCCCAGTATTCGCTTTACATTAATTTTGGGTGCAAGCGAAACTGAGGTTAATTTATTTTTCCATGATGAGGTTTTACCAACAAATCTGTTAATGCTGCCTAAACAGTCTGATGTAACAAAATATTACCTAGAGTCTGATTTACTTGTAAGTTTTTCGAGGCCCGATTTATGGGTTGAAACATTTGGTTTGACTATTGTTGAGGGTATGTCATATGGGTTGCCTGTGATAGTTCCTCCTATAGGTGGACCTTCAGAAATAATTAAAAATGGTGAACATGGTTATTTGATTGATAGTCGTGACTTAGATGAGTTGATATTTAGAGTATGTTATTTGATGGAACATCAGTCTGAATACAATCGATTATCAATTAATGCTTTTAATCGGGCAAAAGAGTTTTCATTAGAATTATTTTCCCAAAAAATTAAGGGACTATTGGTTTGAAAAAAAGAAAAAAAAAGGTCTCTATTATTGGTACAAATGGCCTTCCTGCTAATTATGGAGGGTGGGAGACCTTAGTCCATAACCTGACATTAGAGTTAAACGAAGAGTTTGAAATTACTGTGTACTGCAGTGGGAAGTCTTATGATAAAAGACTGCAAGAATTTAATGATGTCAAATTAATCTATATTGATTTAAATGCAAATGGTTGGCAAAGCATTCCCTATGATGTGTTCTCAATGATAAAGGCCATTAAGCATAGCGATACACTGTTAATTCTTGGGGTTTCTGGCTGCTTATTTTTACCCTTTATCAAGCCCTTTACCTCGAGTAAGTTTATTGTAAATATAGATGGACTGGAGTGGAAACGTGATAAATGGAGCTGGGGGATTAAGCGCTTTTTGAAACTATCTGAAGCTATCGCTGCCAAATATGCTGATTGTGTCATATCTGATAATAAAGTCATTCAAGATTATGCGATGTCTGAATACAATATTAAATCTGAATTGATTTCATATGGTGCGGATCATGCGCAGCCTGTAGCGCTAACAAAAGAGATAGCTGAACAATATCCATTTTTGAATTCATTTTATGCATTTAAGGTCTGTCGCATTGAGCCTGAAAATAATTTAGATATGATTTTGGAAGCATGTGTAGCGGTTCCAACTATGAATTTAGTGATGGTGGGGAATTGGTCAAAAAGTCAGTATGGTGAAAATTTAAGGAAAAAGTACTCGGACTACTCAAATTTATTTTTATTAGATCCTATGTATGATCAAAATATTTTAAATCAGCTTAGATCTAACTGTCTTGTTTATATTCATGGTCATAGTGCTGGTGGAACCAATCCCTCTTTGGTCGAAGCAATGCATTTAGGGTTACCAATTGTCTCCTATGATGTCGCTTTTAACAAAGAAACTACACATCATAAGGCGGTGTATTTCCATACAACTGAGGATCTGCAAGATATTTTAACTAATATGGATAATTTAGATCTAACCGCCCTAGGTTTAGAGATGAAGGAGTTAGCTGACACTCATTACACATGGTCAGTTGTATCTCAAAAATATAAAGAGCTTTTACTAAAGTTATAGAATACTAGGGGTGTAGTTTTGTGAAGGCTTTAATAACTGGTACCACCGGTTTTGTAGGTAAGGCTTTAATTGCGAATTTATTGTCAAAGGCTTGTGAGGTTAAGGCGCTTGTTCGTCAGTCTTATGTGGCATTGCCTTTAGCTGTTGAGCAGGTAGTCGTGGGCGATTTGGCTGATTTAGTTTTAGATTGTTCGTCTGCATTGCTTAGAGAAAAATTTAACGATGTTGATGTTGTGATCCATACCGCTGCTCGTGTGCATGTAATGAATGATGATGCTTCTGATCCATTGACTGAATTTAGAAAAGTAAATCGTGATGCAACTTTGATTTTGGCGCGTTTGGCGGCTGCATCTGGCGTTAAGCGCTTTGTTTTTTTGAGTTCGATTAAAGTGAATGGAGAAATGACTAGGCCTGGTCACCCTTTTACACCGGATGATGTTCATGTGCCTGATGATCCTTATGGTTTGTCTAAGTATGAGGCCGAACAAGGATTGTTGGCTTTGGCAAAAGAAACAGGTATGGAAGTCGTCATCATTCGCTCTCCATTGGTGTATGGGGCAGGTGTAAAAGCCAACTTTGCTTCTATGATGAAGTGGATGTGTAAACCAATCCCTTTACCTTTCGGTGCCATTCATAACCAACGTTCTTTAGTCGCATTGGATAATTTGGTGAGTTTTATTAGTTTGTGTGCTGATCGAGAAAAATCACCGAAAGCGGCGAATCAAGTATTTTTGATCTCTGATGGTGAAGATGTTTCTACCACTCACTTACTAAGAAAGGTTGGTAAAGCCCTTAGGGCTTCTACGAGCGGTTTACAAAATAGAAAAAACAAAAATCACCAGGCCTGGCTGATACCAGTTCCAGTTTCTATCATGACGTTTTTTACTAAGCTTTTGGGGAAAGGGGCTGTGGCCAATCGTTTGTTTGGTTCTTTGCAGGTAGATAGCTCTAAAGCCCGCGACTTGCTTGGGTGGAAACCGGTAGTGACCATGGATCAACAATTGGCCAAAATGGTTAAAGATACTTAAAATGGAGGGACGGTACGCTTTGAAATTTAAATACTCTAATATAATTGGCAATGATAAAACAACATGTCATTGCGAGGAGTGTAACGACGTGGCAATCTATTTTCAGATTGTGCTTGCTCGCAATGACGCTTCGTAATCTCGATCATCGATTTAAATTAACAAAGAATCAAGCTTATGAAAAAGGTGTTTGATTTACTACTAGCTATTTTTGCTAGTGCTTTACTATTAGTTCCCATCTTAGTGGTCGCCGTCCTCGTGAAATTAACGTCTAAAGGCCCCGCGTTGTATTGGTCAGATCGAGTTGGCAGAGACAATGCTATTTTTAAAATGCCCAAATTCCGCAGTATGAAAGCTGATACGCCCGCTGTGGCCACGCATTTGTTAAAAGATACCGCGAGTGCCTTAACTCCTATTGGTGGGTTTTTACGCAAGTCGAGTTTTGATGAATTACCCCAATTATGGTCAATTTTAAAAGGTGATATGAGTTTTGTGGGGCCACGACCTGCGTTATTTAATCAAGATGATTTGATTGCTTTGCGGACAGAAAAAGGCGTGCAGCATTTAGTACCTGGTCTAACAGGTTGGGCTCAGATCAATGGACGAGATGATCTGCCTATTCCGCATAAAGTGGCTTTGGATGTTGAATACCTTCAACGACACTCACTTTTATTTGATGTAAGAATTTTGTGGTTA
>JASJHH010000158.1:0-2568 GCA_033791145.1 Legionella sp. | reverse complement strand
TTCATGATATTAAGAATCATAATACAATGTTTCTCTTCCTCGTACTTTTGATTATTACCAGTTTTAATATCTTGATATAATTTCCTAGCACTAAATTTGGCCATTAATCGCCTTTTGGTGTGTTATCATTATTCAATTAAGTATAAACCGAAACAAGGATAAAACAAATAATGCTAAATTTGAATCAATTCAAAGACTCTGTTTTAAATCCAGCTCTATCAACTTTGCAAATGTATTCGGATGAAGCGATGGAATTATTGATTTTTACTTGTGCGGCTGAAAGTGATGGTGGAACCTATTTAAAACAGATAAAAGGGCCTGCTTTGGGTATATTTCAGATGGAACCGACCACACACCACGATTTATGGGTAAATTACATCTTCAAAAGTACAAGGATTCTTAGCTTGTTAGCGATGAATTTTCAGTGTCCAAATATTCAAGATGCTGAGCGAATGGTTTATGATATTAGATATGCAGCTATCATGGCTAGATTGCAATACGCCAGATTCCCAGAGCCATTACCTAAGAAAGATGATGTTGACGGAATGTTTGACTACTACAAAAAATATTACAATACCGCCAAAGGTAAGGCTAAAAAAGCTGACTGCATTAAAAAGTACAAGGCTTTTATTGCTTAATCTTTTTTTGGTCTGCCGTAGTTTTGCGCGTCAGACATATTAAGCATCTGATAGCATTTCATACACATTAAATTACTAACATGCTTGCCCGTTGGGGTTATAGACCATGAGATAGGTATTAAATCGTGCTTAACTCCTGTGGCTGAGCATGTATATGCAACATCTTCCCATTTCTTTTTTCTGTCGTTCATTTTAATTGCTCTAAATAAAAAACAGTCTACCACGATTTACGAGTACGAGGGTTAGATTCCTGGTTCATATATTTTTTGTGGTGTCAAGGGAAGCTTACGAAGCTTACGAAGTTTACGAAGATTACTAAGATTTGGAGGGGGGGTGATTGGGTTGCAGGTTTTTTACCTATCAACTTGTTTTTATCTTGAATCAGTAAAACCTATGCTGGGCGTGGGCTGTTTGGTCGCTGGCAGACCTTGAGACAGAGGCCCAGGCCACCGGATAAACAAACCTCGGCGAAAACCCGGGATCGACTTTTTTAGCACCCCCTCTTTTCTGAAACAGAATCTCAAAAATCTTTTTTAATAGGTATTAGATGAATTCCCTCCAATCCCCCCCAAAAATCCCCCCACTTGTTTTGCTTTTCACATAAAAGCCTATTGACTTAAGCATTCATGATTGATAGTATGTGCATTCAATACTTAGTGTGACTTAGACGAGAGATAAATATGATGAACGTGCAGATAAAGAACGACATGAACGGCAACCCATCTTATACGATTACTTTTGAAGGCAAGCGTTATAAAGACCAGATTTGCTACAGCGTGACTGATAAGGTTGGGCTTGTAGGTCGCAAGTGCGCTGAGATATTAAGGGGTCACGGATTAGAACCCAAGGAATATTTCATGGTGCCGTTGGGTGATAGAAAGTATGCCGTAACTTGTTATATGACTAGATTGGAGGGGTGAGGGGTGATTAATTACGAACAGGCGTTAAACTACATGCCCAAAATTAAAGAGCTGATATCCAGCGCTAACGCTTTTGATGCTAATCAAATGAGATGCAATGTAATTAGCCAGATTAATAATATGAGCAGGCCGTTATCCGAGAGAACGCCGGACGATGTGAAAATGATTGAGAAAATCATTATAAATTCTTTTGAATATCGGGGGTGGGTGTGATGTTTGCAAAATACTTCAATAAAAAAATAGCTGAGCTTGAGAAGATAGTTGCAAAGCTTGAATATCAAAATGAGTGCCTAGATATGTATGCAAAATACTTTAATAAAAAAATAGCGGAACTTTTAAGTGAAGTCGCAAAACTTAAATATCAAAATGAGTGCTTAAGCGATGACCTTGCAGACAATGGACGCCGCTATCTTGCAAACCTCAAAGCAAAAGACATACTGCACAAAGAAGAAACCAGCAAAGCAAATGCAGATTACCATGTCTTGCGTAACGAGAACGATATGCTCGAGCAGGCGGTAGCTAACAATGCTAGCAATTATGCACATAGAGTAAGGCAGCTAGAAGCTCAAGTTGAAAAATTAAAAAAGGGTGAGGGGTGATTCTAGCAAATATAACATTACTGTTTGTGGTCTGTATGGGCATAGACCTCATGCGTAAGCGCAAGCACGGGATAAATTGGAATGGCGATAGAGTCAAGCCGTGTGAAACTAATAAATGCAAAGTATGTGAGGGGGTTTAGTGTGATGAGCGCGACAATAGATTCAATGGTAGGCGAGCTAGAAACTGTAATGCTGGGCGCTCACGACACGCACGAGCGCTTAGAGATTATCGAGATTCTAGCCGCCCAATTAAGCTTTCATATTTACCATGAGGGTATGGCTGAATACGATACTGATATCAAGCTAATCCTTGAAAGTAATAATTTATTGAGCATGTGAGGGGGTTTAGATGAACACAGAAAAAAGAAAGGTTGAGGGCTTGAAAATGGGGGATGAATTTGTGAGTAGCTT
>JASJHH010000157.1:0-8365 GCA_033791145.1 Legionella sp. | reverse complement strand
GAGGAAATTAAACAAAAAACCACACAAAACCAACAGCTTATTACTGCAAGTACATGCGCGCATGTATTTGAACTCAATTATTTAAGGGAATAAAATAATGCATAAAAAAACACCTAAGAAAAAATTTTTATCAGCCATGCTACTCGCAGGAACAGCAAGTATTGCATCTGCCAATGTTTGCACGATTGAACCTGGTAGTGTGACCTGTGGCAAAGGATGCGTCACAGATTTATCAGGCAACGGTATAGTCACTGTTAACGGGACAACCGTACTTGAAGCCACCTCGGTCAATGGCCTATTAAAAGCCCATGATGCAACCTTTGGTTCACTACAAATTAATGGTAGCGCAAGTTTAACGCAGTGCATCATCAATGACTTAGCCGACTTTAAAGGCACGGTTACCGCAGCTTCTAGTCACTTTAAAAACACGCTCGAGATTTACTCAACGCTCTCGCATTTTAGTAATACCAAAATAGACGGCAGCATTCATGTGCATCATACAGAAAATCCTAAGCAAGTGATTCATCTTGAAAAAAATGCTTATGTCTTTGGCGATATTATTTTTGATGATGGCCATGGGCAGGTGATTGTACGCGGCAAATCTAACATCGCAGGCAAGGTTATTGGCGGCGATGTGATTTATAAATAAAGGGGATATTATATGTGCAACGCAGTTCAAGAAAAAATAGACCTCTTTTTTGGCTTTACAAGTGATGGCAAAGAAGGCGGAAGTGACGGGAAAGAAGGTGGGAAAGACAGCCACAAAGACGGAAAAGACTCTGGCTTTCATATGCACCCTAATCAAATAACCCCACCGCATGATTATATTTTTTGATGATGGCATCTAAACAAAAAAAGCTACTGATTACCTCGTCATCGATTGACGAGGCAGTCACACAAGTGATTTTAAAGCATCAAACCCAATTTGATTTAAAAATTCATATTATTTTACTCCATGAATTACTGTCAGACTTTAATATCAACGACGAGTTATCAGATAAAGCATCTATCATCCGGTGGTCTAAGCCCAATCAAGCCGTCATATCCAATCAAACGCATTATTTACTCAACCGTATTTTATGTGTTCCAGATGATTTGTTTTTAAATTTTATTGAATCAGACCGAGAATATGCAAAAAGAGAATTTGAGGCCTATTTGGGCTACAGCCTGAGTTCTTTTAAAGGCGTTAGCAATCACACCATCAATGGCATGTGTGAACAGCTATACAGCCTACCCGAACAATGGCAGTTGCTTCAAAAAACATCCCTCAAAACACCCAAATACTACTGGGGCCCTAAGCCTTTATGTGACTTAAATCAAAATCTAATCTATTCCAATATTTATGATGTATATCATTGGAAAGCAACACAAAAAACACCTCGAAAAAACCATGTTTTTTGTTTTGAAAAACCACCGGGCCAGCCTTTATTTATTTTATCTTTGGGTGAACAAACGCTCATCACATCTCATTCTTTATTATCTGAAAATCTAAAAAATCATGTGCTCAAACAACTTAAAACCATTCGTGCATGCTTTGGTTATTTTATTTTTGAGACGCTTTTATTTATTCAAGATAACAACATCCATTTTGGCTGTGTGAACTTAGCATTAACGCACTCGAAAAAACATCCTGATTTTGAAGCATTTATTTTAAAGCATTTAACTCAGGCGTATTTTAAATGCCTCAACTAAAAACATTTATTAGCGCAACTTTTCGCCCAGAAATCAACGGGGCAATGCTCGATAAAACCCATCAGCCGCACTGTTTTCTTAAACACAGTAAATCGCTTAAAACTATGCATATACATGCCATTTGCTTTGGCCCTAAAGCAGACAAAGTCTTAGTAAACCTTGAGCATGCGATTACAGCATCAGATAAATTTTTAATTTTGTATTATGAGAACATGCACAAGCAATGGAGTTATATTAAAACGCATGATACGAGCTATTTTATTGTGCAAAAAAACAAATCCGAAACACTTCTTATTTATCCAAAATGCTTGTATATCAGAGGCTGCTATACCAAAGCAAATACCCCTATGTGGCATGCATTAGGCCTATTTTATAGTTTATTAAATACCTGGCAAGGCAAAATTTTATGCGCACCTAAAAGCCAATGCAGTAACGAATCGAAACTCTATCAGCTTCATCAATGCTTAAAAAAAGCAGCCAAAAACACGCCTTCTGTCTCTATTGGAACAAGTTATGTAATTAAAGGCCCGGGGCTTTACGAACAAGAAATCGCGAAAAAAGCCTGCATTGTTAAATCACTCTCAGGCATTCGCTCAATCGTTGTTAATCAAGACACCTATCAAACTTGGAACAAGTACAATATTCAGCACCTGCCCGTTTTATTTCAAGAAACAGTCACAGGCCAAGATTTACGCGTACATGTGGTTCAAAACCAAACTTTTTCAAAATTATCGTTATCAAAAACAAACATTGACTATCGCTATGATAAAGATTTTTTTAAATTAAAAAGCATTAAAAACCTACCTAACGCACTCAAACAATTTGCTTTTTCTGTTTCAAAAATAGAAAACAACCCGCTCATCGGCCTCGATTTTATTCAAACGCAATCAAGTTACGTGGTTTTAGAGGCCAATCCCTCTCCTGGCTGGTCTGCTTATCATGAATGCAATGGCATCAATATCCCGCCTTTTATCAAAGCACTCATTCAGGCCTTAAAATGAAAAAAAATAAAACAAACATTCCTAATCCTCACGATCAATTCTTTCAAACCGCGATGAAAGATAAGCGAGTTTCTCGTGAGTTTTTATTAAACCACCTTCCCAAAGACTTAAGCCAAACAATTGATTTTAACCAGCTTACGCTACAACCACGCTCTTTCATCAACAACATCAGAAAAGAGTCTGCAGTTGATGTGTTGTTTAAAACAAAAATTAATCCCGATAAAAGCGACCTGTTTATTTACTTACTTATCGAACATCAATCCTCACCAGACAAATTAATGCCTTTTAGAATATTAAAATATACCTGCAACATTATTGATGAACATTTAAATAAACACAAAACCAAAAAATTACCACTGGTTTATCCCATGGTTATTTATCATGCAAAAACACCTTATCAACACACAACCGACATTAACAATCTCGTTAATGCACCCAAAGCACTGGTCGAACAATATTTCTTAAAACCTTTTCAGCTCATTGATTTAGGTCAAATCACAGATGAACAACTCAAAAAGCACGCATGGTCGGGTGTGATGGAATTTGCACTCAAGCACATTTTTGCCCGTGACATATTACCTCACATCAAAAATATTGCTGATCTACTGGCTAAACTCGACAAAGCAGATGGCCGAAGCTATGTTGAAATTGTGTTACAATATTTTTTAGAACGCGGCGCCCTAGAACACCATGAACCTTTTTTTGAATTAATTAACAACCATATTTCAACCGACATTGGAGGGGACATCATGACGCTCGCAGAACAATTTAGAAAAAAAGGCCAACTTGAAGGCAAACTTGAAGGCAAACTTGAAGGTAAGCTTGAAGGTAAGCTTGAGGGCAAACTCGAAATCGCTGAAAAGCTTTTAAAAGAAGAGGTCGAACTTGCATTTATTCAGCGAATAACGGGTTTATCTACAAAAGACATCAAAGCCCTTCAAAAGAAATTAAATTAACAACGGCTTAGGACATTAAAACTAATTCTCGTTATTGCGAGGAGAGCTCACAATCGACGCGACTTAATTTTAATTTATTAAACAACAGATTTGACCCCGCCACATGCATGTCGTCCCGGAATTTAGGAAGACTTTGCGAGCGTGCGAGCTTAGTCTGCTTTAATGTCCGGGAGCTATTTTTCTCTTGACTCCGTACTCTATTTTTAATTGTCTATGGTGAATATACCCATTACACTTCAAAGTGCGAATCTTGTATCCTTCGCTTTGTCATCTTCGCGCAGATGCATAGGCGTCAACTTAAGGGAATGACAGCTTCTGTGCGTATAACAGCTTCAGTGGGTATGACAGGGAAGAGGCTGTTTGTAAGGTGGTTTCATAAAACAACTTTAAAATACATCAGCTTATCCCTTAACTTAGTGCCATTAAAACCTGACCCCATTGATTATTACTCAACTTTATCAGGCAACCTGTAGCTTGTGCTTCGCCCACCTCCAGGATTTTGAATAAAAACACTTCGCTCCTTTAAGTCCTGAATATCCCGTAATGCCGTATCATTCGAACATTTGGCAAGCTTGGCATATTTGGAGGTGTTCATATACCCTTCAAAATTATCTTCTAACATCCGATTGAGGATAAGACGCTGCCGTTCATTGATTGGAGATTGGTTAACTTTATCCCAAATCGAAGCCTTAAGAAGCACATTAGAAAGCATTGTGTCGGCACTGGAAACAGCGCGCCCAAGACAATCCAAAAACCATTCCAACCAACCGGTAATATCCAGGGAACTTTTTTGTTGGCTTTCTAGTTGAAAGTAATAGGCCTTCCGCTCAGACTCAATCTGAGTAGAGAGGCTATAAAAGCGATCTGACATACCGTCAGCACGCGCAAGTGCCATGTCTCCAATCGCCCTCGCTATACGGCCATTTCCATCTTCAAAAGGGTGGATAGTTACAAACCAAAGATGGGCAATTCCAGCTTTGAGAACAGGGTCGATATGATTACTACTCTCAAACCATACAAGAAAAGCCTGCATTTCATTGTCTAACCTGTCTGCACTCGGTGCTTCAAAATGAACTTTTTCACGACCTATAGGGCCTGAAACCACCTCCATCGGCCCTGCTTCCATCCCGCGCCAGTGACCAACTGTAATGTGATACATACCGCTACGCCCAGTCGGAAACAATCCTGCATGCCAATCAAACAAACGCGCTTCTGTTAGAGGCTTTGAATATTTCTGTGTCGCATCCAGCATCATCTCGACAATTTTTTCCACATCTCGACTAGTAGATATAAGCCCGGCTCGATTTATCCCTAAGCGACGAGCAATGGATGATCGCACCTCATCTGGATTTAAATTTTCTCCTTCAATGGCCGAGGATTTCACCACATCACTGGTCAAAATTTTAAGACTGGCTTCTTGCCTTAACTCAAAGCCAAGACTTTCCATTCGACCAATCAAACGACCTTGCCGATGACGTATGTTAGCCAGCTTGGATGCAAGTACTTCTGCACTCCAAGTCAAATTGGGCCAATTTTTACGTTTATGTATCCACATGTTAATCACCGTATAATTTAAGGTGATTATAGGATTTATTCGCCGCAACTTCAAGATAAGCTTGTTTTAGCAGCATCGGGGCAGGCCTTATCTTTTGCCTTCCTCCCCCCAAAACCAATAAAATCAAGAAGGAAAATATCAAGGCTTGCCCCCGTTATTTTCTTTAATTTATTAAACAACAGATTTGACCCCGTAGGGTTGTTAAACAACAGATTTGACCCCGTAGGGTTGACCCCGTAGGGTTTCATCATTTTACTGTGCGGTTGGCACAGGCTTACAGACTCCGGTGGACGCTGTGTCAATGCTTGACCCATTCCACACTGTGTCTTGAGGCCCTGCGGTTATCTGGCCGCTCGCGTGTATTACTGCGCAATGCTCACAGCGAGTGGACTTGCCAGGTTGAACGTCAAAAACATTGCAATGGTGAGGTGGAGGGCAGTCGTGAGAGACGGGTTGTGTGCATTGTATTTGCATGGGACCCTGTGATTTATTTGTGATGGTCATGTTCGCCGCAGCGCTACCTGCTGCCCCGATGAGCACTACCCCAAGTAAAATACTATTTTTGATTGAGTTTCGCATAAATTTCTCCTCATTGTTTATGGATACTAATGCCTTCATTCGCATGATAGCTTTATTCGTATTACCCAACGCAGGGACATCCTTACGACACTTCAACAAACCATCACTCCTTGACGTCCATCGTTTGATATAACGTCCAGTGCAAATATGACTTGCACCTTGCGCGTAACGACGGGCTATATTGTCACGATGTTTTTCCACGTTGGCCTTTGATATTTCAGGGATATTACCAAACTGAATTCCTAAAAAATCAAATCCTTTTTTGATGCATCCTGAAAATGCTTTATCAGAATGCGCTTTCAATACCCTATTAGAGTGGTTCGTGAATAATATGCTCTTTTAAATTTGATTAGTAATTAAAAGTGTAGTTGGATTTGCGTTTAAATCAACCTAAGTGCAGCATGTTTTTCCTAAGTGGCGTTTTCACTGAGTTTTAAAAAATGATATTTCTAAAGTGTTACAACAGTTGGCGGTGCCCATTGAAGTCATTTTTGTATAATATAAAATGACCATTATTTGCTATACAAAAAGAAGGCTGTTACAAAAAAAATAGGACGATGACTTCAATGGCGACTAATAATTGAGCGATGCAACAAAGCCTTGTTGGTGTTCGTTTAAAGCATAGACTACTTTTATTACTCATGTATGGACCCCGTCGTTATTGCAAGAGAGCTCCCGCTCGACGCAACTTAATTTTAATTTATTAAACAACAGATTTGACCCCGTAGGTCCTTCAATTGAGTATTAGTGCGATGGAACGACTTTATAGATAACAGAAACACGATTTAAATTTACTTTTTTCCGCGCTTCCCACAGTTCATAATCTGCCTGCATCTGCATCCAACTTTCTGGCGATCGTCCAAATGCTTTACATAATTTTAAAGCCATAATAGGTGAAATGTCCGAGTCTCCTTTGATAAGTCTTGAAAAGGTCGAAGGAGAGACATCCAATTTTTTGGCTGCCTCACGAAGGCTTATATTAAGTGGTTTAATATAGGTTTCTTCAATAAAGTCGCCCGGGTGGGGTGGATTGTGCATAATCATCAGTGATAATCCTCATAGTTTACAATATAAGCATCGCCATCATCAAAAACAAACGTCATTCGCCAGTTACCATTAACTGTAATCGACCAACAGTCTTTGCGTTGACCTTTTAATGAATGCAAGCTGTATCCGGGGAGGTTCATGTCTTCAATTGTCATTGCTGTATTTAAAGCCGTCAACTGAAGTCTCAATTTTTTTTGATGTTTTGCTTGAATACCAGAGCAGCTTCCTTTTTCAAAGAAAAGCTTGAGCCCCTTATGTTTAAATGATTTAATCATACTACCAGTGTAGCTTGTTGCGCATCACAAATCAAACGAGCCCGATTCATAAACGCTTTAAAAAAGTTTTTCCATGCAAGGTGTTTAATTTATTAAACAACAGATTTGACCCCGTTACTCTTGACCCCGTTACTTTTGTTGTACTTTGAAGGGACTACTTGGCGGCCCCTTCGGCGCTCCTGTCGGTGTTGTCTTAGCACCCTCCTCCCTTATCTGATTCAGCATAGCTTTCTGCTCTTGCTGCCTTCGAACAGCACTTACCCCTCCCTTACCTTGATGTTTTTCCGCTATTTTTTCATCAAATTCATGAAGCACTTCTGCTGCTGTCCCGCTGTTTTCAAAACTATTTGCATATAACTCATCGACATCGCTCTGAAAATCCAAATCAACCAAGCCACCATATTTGATTGCACTTTTAGGGAATAAATCCTCTTTACTGCCAGCATTTTTTCGAACAAATTGTAATGCCGCAGCAAGAAACATAAGCTCATTTTCATTCTTTCCATTCAAAACCAGTGGATTATCTTTAGATGGCAGTTCTTTTAAATTCAACATAAATTCTTTGACCATTAGCATTGAATAAACAACTTGCTCATCATTGTCATTATTTTCTGGAAAGCCAGCCATCGTTATTTTTATTTTTGCTGGGTTATCTTCATTCCCTCCTGGAGATACCTCTGCAATAAACTTACCCACCGGCTGATTATAATCTATATAATCACCTGGCTCTGCAACAAAAACCTTATATTCTTTAATCTGACCGGGCTCAAGTTCTAGAGATGAACCAGCAATGGCTCTTAATGAGGATGAATCTGAGGAAGGTAATAAGCCGGTATAATCCCCTTTCTCATAAACCTCAGAGGTTATACCATAGTCCACTGCTGCTGATGGTGGCACGCTGGGAGAGGGATCACCTCCTCCACTCATGCCGAGTGATGTAGCGCCCGGAGCGCCCATCCCCATCCCTTTGCCTCCGTTTCTTAACTGTGCTAACTCAGCCCTTAGTCTTCGGGTCTCGTCCATGGCTTTTTGGGCTCGACGCTCGGCTGCGCTCACAGCTTCTTCAGATTCCCGTTTCCCGTCTTCAAAACCTTCTGCTTTTCCTTCTTCCTTGGCGCTCTGTACTGCCTCTTTCACAAATTTTTCGGCTTCCAGCTTAGCTTCTTCAACTAGCTGCTGGGCTTGTTGTTCGGCCTCTTTAACTTGCTGCTCGGCTTGATGCTGGGCTGCTTGCACCGCTTCTTCAGATTCAGCTTTCCC
>JASJHH010000156.1:0-2711 GCA_033791145.1 Legionella sp. | reverse complement strand
CAATCAGCTGCTTTAGTTGTGCGATATAAGGTGAAATCCTCGGAGCAATTACTGCATATGCCTCCGCTAGAGGATTATCTTCAGGAAATTCAATGTCTCTTATTAAACTTAATGGCATATTATATACCCACATTAGTTTTAATTTAAACGTTTATTTTGGGTGTGAACCTGCCCCATCCCTATCCCCATCTCCATCCCTATCTCCATCCCTATCTCCATCTGATACCTCTTCTTGCTGAAGTTTTTCTTTAAATGTTCCAAAGTTTTGTAGTAGCTTGGTTTGTTCAGATATCCCACATATTCTTCTTATAAATTCAAGAAAAGGATATCGATGCTCTCCAAGTTCGTTTAGCACAGCTTCTTGATTCTCAAGATTTGCTCGATTCTCTAAAGAAACAGCGCATATACTACGCCTTATTTTCTTTCTTTTTGCCTTCATACCCATTTTCATTTCACCGTTGATTGGCTTTATCAACCGTTCAATTTCATCGATTTTAGGCTTCGCTTCTTTTAAGCCATTCAATACACCTTCTAATTTTATTTTTACTTGATTAATATTTTTTGCATTTACTTTATTCAGACTACTGTAGTGTTTTTTTAAAAACTTATCCATTTGAACGTCTTTCGCGCCACCTTCAGTCACTCGATAGTGCGCTATTTCTTCTAATAAATTTGTGCACTCGAATACATGACTGCTTTCCCGAACCGGTGGATTACCTATTTGTTTCAGCGTTTTTCTTGCTTCTTTAACCGACAATCGATTTTCAGGAACATCATCCATCAAAGATTGAATTAATACTGCTAATTGTTTTCCCTCTGGCGTATCAAAAATAGGTGCATCAAACGCTAAATCAGCGACACTTTTAGTACTTGTATTACTGGCATCATCAGGGTTAACTAAAAACATATCATCTGAGCACCGCGTTAAATATTGATACAAATCTTTACCCATCATGTACGCATGTGCTTTCTTTGGATCTCTTTCTTTAGACCAACCATTCGGTGATCGCATATATACTGATTCTGGAAAACAACCATAGGCCCCATTTTTTTCAGACTTCACTTCGTGATCAACCAATCCATGCTCATCTGTAAATAAAAAGCCTTTGGTATCTGCAATTTGAAGATTACCTTGCTCATCCAACAACCAGTTACTGTTTTTCATGTCTGAAAAAGAACAACCATTGGCTTCTATCACACCCAATATTTCTGCCATTTGCGTGTAAATATCAAGCGCTGCATTGAGACGCGCCCTATCATCTTCTCCGTGCTCTTTTGTTGCCTTTGCTAAATCTGCTCCGGGAGAGAATGTCGTGAGCAACACATTTCTTGTATTGCTTTCCCATGTCACCTGACTTTCAGAAAACACTGGGGCGAGCGCATGCGATAAACCATTTCCTCTTAAGTGACTTGAAATATATTTTGGAAAACCCATGCGATCTTCTATTTTTAATACATACTGCTCATTGGGAAATAAACGAGTTAGTTTAAAATTCTTAGAGTTTCCTCCGCCTAATATCTCAATATCATCTTCTTCTATCTTATGATTGAATGCAGCACAAATTGCTTTTTTTAATTCATCATCGCTGCTTGCTTGAAATACTGAGGCCACTAACTGGCTTAAATTTTCAGGAGACATGTTATCGAGTAAATCAGGCAGCGAACCAGGCTTGCTATTTTTTTGAATCGGCACATTTTTAAGTTTTTTAAATTCTTCTTGTATTTCTTTTAATAATTTTTGATTAAACTGCTCGTAATAATTATCTGATAAATTCACAAACACATCATACGAATGATCATTTAAATTTTTCAATGCTTGATAAACCATACGCAGCCGCTTAATTTTTGCTTGACTATTTTCTCGGGTATTTTTTTTCTTATTATAATTTGCAATCCGTTTATTCAGCTGATTAACATAAGGTCTCATCCGAGCAGAAAAAGCTTCTGTATCTTGCCGAGTATGATATGTAGGAAATTGAATACCTTCTACTTGACTTAATGACATCTTTTATATCCTCCTGATGTGTAAATTAAACCTTAACTTGGTTTAAATTCGGGTGAATCGGGATTATTATTTTTCTTAGACTCATTAGATTCATTATCTTGTTTCAGATGATTCGCTTTAAATGCTTTAAACTGTACGTGCATCTCAGCTTTTTTATAGTTTTCATAGAATTTTGCGATGAATGCACGAAAAGGATTGCGATGCTCTCCTAGTGCGTCTAACACCGTTTCCTGATTCTCAATTTTTGCTCGATTCTCCAAAGAAACAGCGCATATCGTGCGTCTTATTTTCTTTCTTTTTTCCTTCATGCCCATTTTCATTACACCGTTGATTGGCTTCATCAATCGTTCAATTTCATCAATTTTAGGCTGCGCTTCTTTTAAACCATTCAATACGCCTTCTAATTCCGTTTTTACTTTTTTAAACGCTTCTTCTGTATTCAAATAATTTAGCTTAGCATAGTGCTTATTTAAAAACGTATCCATTTGAGTATCTTTAACGCCCCTTGCACTCACTCTATGACTCGCTATTTCTTCTAATAAACTCGCACACTCGAATACATGACTGCTTTCCCGAACCGGTGGATCACCTATTTGTTTCAGCGTTTTTCTTGCTTCTTTAACCGACAATCGATTTTCAGGAACATCATCCATCAAAGATTGAATTAATACTGCTAATTGTTTTCCCTCTGGCGTATCAAAAATAG
>JASJHH010000155.1:0-5626 GCA_033791145.1 Legionella sp. | reverse complement strand
GCGTAACGCATTGTTGATAAAGTAGTGCCTGAAGTTATTCACCATTGTGTGGTTTATGCGCTTGATTTAGGGGCGTTATTAGCCGGCACAAAATACCGAGGTGATTTCGAAAAGCGCTTGAAATCGGTTTTAAAACAACTCGGTGAACAAGATGGCGGTATTTTATTTATCGATGAAATTCATACGATTATTGGGGCAGGTGCGGCATCTGGCGGCGTGATGGATGCCTCTAATTTAATTAAACCTTTGCTCGCAAATGGCGAATTAAAATGCATGGGCTCGACGACTTATCAAGAATATCGCGGTATTTTTGAAAAAGACAGAGCGCTTGCAAGACGCTTTCAAAAAATTGATGTTGCTGAACCAACAATCGATGAAACGTTTGATATTCTAAAGGGCTTAAAAGGGCGACTTGAAGAACATCATGGCGTTAAATTTTCTATACCGTCTTTACGTGCTGCAGCAGAGTTATCTGTAAAACATATTCATGAACGTTTTTTACCTGACAAAGCCATCGACGTGGTGGATGAAGCCGGCGCATATCAAAATTTATTAACCGTATCTAAACGTAAAAAAATTATTAGCGTGACCGAAATTGAAGAAGTGGTTGCAAAAATTGCTCGTATCCCCGTTAAGAAAATATCGACTCGCGATAAAGATGTATTGCGCAATTTAGAGCGTGACTTGAAACTTTTGGTATATGGTCAAAACGAAGCAATTACAGCATTATCATCTGCAGTGTGTTTAGCACGCTCAGGCTTAAGGGAAGAAACAAAACCTGTCGGAAGCTTTTTGTTTACGGGTCCAACAGGGGTCGGTAAAACAGAAGTTACACAACAATTAGCCAATGTTCTAGGGGTTGAACTCTTACGGTTTGATATGTCTGAATACATGGAAAAACATACGGTATCTCGTTTAATTGGGGCACCTCCAGGCTATGTTGGCTATGACCAAGGTGGTTTATTAACAGAAGCCGTGAATAAACATCCGCATGCCGTATTGTTACTAGATGAAATCGAAAAAGCGCATCCAGATGTATTTAATTTATTATTGCAAATTATGGATCATGGCACCTTAACAGACACGAATGGACGCGCCGTTGATTTTAGACATGTGATTTTAGTCATGACGAGTAACGTCGGTGCACAAGAAATAGCTCGAAATTCCATTGGGTTTTCAGAGCAAGATAATGACTTAGATAGTACTGAAGTGTTAAAACGGCAATTTACACCAGAGTTTAGAAATCGCCTGGATGCAGTTATTAACTTCTCAATGCTAGATACGCATACGATAGGTTTAATTGTAGATAAATTTATCATGGAGCTTGAAGAGCAACTGAGTCAGAAAGGTGTCTCTTTAACCGTTGATGAAGCGGCACGTAAATGGCTGATAACCAATGGCTATGATAAGCATATGGGTGCACGTCCAATGGCACGCTTAATACAAGAAGAAGTGAAGCAACCGCTTGCTGAGGAATTATTGTTCGGAAAACTCTCGAAAGGTGGCCATGCATCATTGACACTTAAGAATGATAAGTTGCATTTTGATACTTATGATTATCGTGAGGGGGTTTGCTAAAAAGCAGACCCTAGAAGTTCCAGTAATTAATAATGATTGTTTTTTGGTTAAGCTGACAATATAATGCGACCGATTTGTTTTTTTGAGTCTTAAATTTATGTTTTTATCTAAAGTTAATCAAAAAAATTTAGAAGTAAGGTCGCCAGAAAATAGAGTTACTTTTTGTATATATTGCAAACTAAACGAAAAGAATGAATACCAAGAAACTCATTTTTCTGAAGCAATTGAACAGGCTTTGGCTATTGTCGATTCTTTAAAACAAGTCGCTTATGTTAGAGGCGATAATTTGTCCCATTTTATTTTTCAATATTTCTTAATGCCCAAAGAAAATAGCTCATTTTTTCCTAATCAAGAAGATGAAGAAAAAAAGTTTGAAGGTATATTTCACGCGCATCTAAATACAATTAATCAAGAATATCGTTCTTGCATAAGTATCAAACAACTCATTTTATCTGAACATGAAGCAAATTACTTTGATTGTATGCCTCGGTCAGAAGGTAATCTTCTTGATTTTATGAAAATTTCAGCAATGATTGATAATGCAGAATATAATCATCTCCAATTAGACACTAATACAGTTATACATGATTATGATTTTTTTTATGATTTAACTTTTGGTTCTGATCAAACAAGGGCACAATTTGTTGCAAATACATATTCGACAAGACTGCCATATTTTAGTGTCAATTCGAAGGTGGTTTATTTACCTAAAGAAAGTAATTTCACAGAAAACTTATCTACTAACTTTAATGAACATCTTGCTTTTTATCAAACGAACGTTGAGTGCTTGAGTATTTATCAGTATGTCTTTAAAAAATCTTTAAGGCAGCTTGGTGTGTTAGATGAGGCCAATTTCACGGATTTTTCAGATGAAACAATTAAGTTTTTCCAAATATCAAAAACTATTTTTATTCGGGTATTAAAATCATGGGAAAAAAATTCTCTGGATAATTCCCCTGAGTTTAATTTAAATTTAAGCAGGAAAGGAAGCTATATTAAAGTTGATTTATTTTGTTTCAAATATTTATTATACAAATATTCAACGCCATTGGTTTCTGATCTTGAAAAACATGCTGTGTTGTTTGCTGATATTTCGAGTGAAACTGAAATTTCAGTAATACAAGAATATTTTAGATGTTTTTCAAGTTTAAGTGATAAACACGCAGAGTTTTTATTGGATTTAGTCAATAAAGTTTTATATGAAAAACCAGAAGTCTTGGTTTCTAAAGTTAGGACGATATTACAGATAGAACCACTTTCCATACAGTCTACGTTATCATTTCTTACATCTTCAGTAGAAGAATATTCGAGCGTTAGCTGCACAATACATTGAGTTTATTTTTATTTTTCGATATCTTATCCTCACTATTTCTACGTGCCGCGACTTGTTCGCGGCATCCATAGACCCCGCCGGGCATGCTTTAGAGAGATAATAACTTTATGATTAGTGTTATTGTAATTACAAAAAATGAAGCACATCGAATCACGCGTTGTTTAGAATCAGTGCAATGGGCTGATGAATTAATTGTGCTTGATTCAGGAAGTACAGATAACACGATTGAAATTGCAAAAACCTATACTCCTCACGTGTTTACCAACACCGATTGGCAAGGTTTTGGCGTTCAAAAACAACGAGCCTTGTCTCATGCAACAGGTCAATGGGTCTTGAATTTAGATGCAGATGAAAGGGTCGATGAAGCATTAAAAACAAACCTGTTACAAATGGTAAAAGAAAATAAAGTCGATGCGTGTCGTGTACCGATTCGTTTATGTTTTTATGATAAACCCCTTCGTTTTTCATCGAATCCTACACGTCATGCCCGTTTTTTTAGGCGTGAAGGGGCAAAATTTAGTGATGATTTAGTGCATGAAAAAATAATATTGCCTAAAGATGCACGGATTAAACAACTTAAAACCCCAATTTTACATGACTCGTTTTTAGATGTGAGTCATGCCATTCAAAAAATGGATAAATATTCATCTTATTCAGCTAAAATTCGTTTAGATGAAAAGCGACCTAAAAATTTTTCTAGTAGCTTTTCGGGTGCACTTTGGATGTTTTTACGGTGCTATGTGCTGCAGCGAGGATTTTTAGATGGCAAGGCGGGGCTTATCCTTGCCATCTTAAATGCACAGGGGAGTTTTTATCGAGGTATTAAGCAAATTTATCAGGATAAAAGCAATTAAAAACCCCAGCAATTTGTATAGTCAAGTTGACGCAAAGGATGCCCAAGTGCATCTTTTGTGACGAGCCACGGCAGATGAGATTCAAACATAAACGCTAACGTATCTTCATATTTATTCGGTTCTAAATCTTCTGTTGTCGCGAGTTGATGTGTTTCTGCATCTGGGCCATGGGGTGACATGCAGTTGTGAATGCTAATGCCGCCAGGAGAAAATCCTTCTTGTTTTGCATCATACTCCCCTTGAATGAGGCCCATCAGTTCACTCATGAAATTTCGATGAAAATAAGGGGGCCGGAACGTATGTTCTGCGACCATCCACCGAGGGGGGAAAATTACAAAATCAAGATGTGCCATACCAGGTGTGTTGCTTGGAGACGTTAATACCGTAAAAATAGACGGGTCAGGGTGATCAAAGCTGACTGTATTGATGGTATTGAACAAAGATAAATCATAAATATAAGGTGCATATTTACCATGCCATGCAACGACATTGAGCGGTGTGTGATTATTTTCAGAAAGCCATAGATGATTTTGATATTTACAAATAATCTCAACATCTTCTAAGCTGTCATCAACTGATGCGTTGGGATATAAAAAATGCCGAGGGTTTGCAAGGCCATTGGCGCCAATAGGGCCTAGTTCGGGTAAGGTGAGCGGTGCACCACCATTTTCGCAAAGATAACCACATGCACAATTCGTGAGTAACTCAACAGTAAACATCACACCACGTGGAATCACCGCAATCCAACCCGGCTTAATGGTTAAAGCGCCAAATTCTGTTCGAATGAGTAGCTCACCTTGATAGGGCACAAACAACATTTCGCCATCACGATTGTTAAAAAACTTGTTTTCCATAGAGCGTGTGCAGCGATAAATATACGTATTTAAGCCTTGGTTGCCAGCGACATGAAACAAGCCTTCTAAAAAATCTTGAGGGGTGCTTGGTGTTGGAAAAGCGCTCCAACGGAGTGGATTTGGTGGTTGTGCTGCGGCAAAAGGTTGTAATGATACATGAGGGTAAGGCACAAAGTCGTTTTGGCTGACGGATGGCTTGGTGCGATAAAGCCAGCTATACAAGTTTTGATGCCTTGGTTGAGTAAAAGCGCTGCCGGTTAGTTGTTCTGCATATAAGCCATGCGGACAATGTTGGGGAGCGTTTTGATTTTGGGGGAGTGCCCCTGGAATGGCTTCCGATGCATGGTAATTTCCAAAACCACTGAGTGTCATATGTTTCTCCCTAAGTTATTGCTACTTCATCCTTTGGGTAAAGCATACTATACTTCGTTTTAAATTTTTATTTTTTCATGTGAAAGAGGATTAAATCGTGGCCGGACATAGTAAATGGGCAAATATTCGTCATCGAAAAGGGGCGCAAGATGCAAAGCGCGGGAAAATTTTCACAAAATTAATTCGTGAAATTACGGTTGCAGCGCGCGAAGCTGGGCCTGATGAGGCGGCTAATGCAAGACTTCGTGAGGCGGTTTTAAAAAGTTTAAAAGCAAACATGAAGCGAGATACGATTGATAACGCGATTAAACGGGGTGCGGGTGGCCTTGATGGCGCGGATATGGTTGTCATGCGTTATGAAGGATATGGCCCTGGTGGTGTTGCAATTTTGGTGGATTGTTTATCGGATAATAAAAATCGCACTGTATCGGAAGTGCGGCATGCATTTACAAAGTATGGCGGAAATTTAGGAACAGATGGCTCGGTCGCTTATTTATTTAATAAGCAAGGGGAGATTTTACTCGCCCCAACCGCCGAACATGAAAAAGCAACGGATGTGGCCATTGAGGCAGGGGCTGAAGATGTTATTTTAGAAGATGAACAACTTGAAGTGATTACCCAGACTGAGGGGTATC
>JASJHH010000154.1:0-5337 GCA_033791145.1 Legionella sp. | reverse complement strand
AAGCAAATTTTGTTCATTCAAATTAAATGCTTTCGCATCAACATCACTACTATTCAAAAATTTCCACCCTACATTACGTGTATAAGTTAAAGCAATTGCATGCCCGCTGGATATGGATGATAAAAACACACCAACCGGTATATCAGATTTTGAAGCTTGAAGTTTCTCAGCAAGGCTGCTTATATACTGTTCCAAGGCTTCTTGTTTATACAGAAAAGTTGATGAATAAATACGTTTTAAACCGCCTGCTTTGCGTATCGGATCGGAAGATGCAAGTTCAGCAATGCTCTGGATATGACTATGACTTTGGGTTAAGACTGTATTAAAAAGTGCAAAATAATGATTTGAATGCTGGTATAATATAACGCTAGTTAGAAAAGCTAAACTAGCAGAAGTATCTAAACGACTAAATGCAATTGCCTTTATATGCTGATTGAACATATCTTCTTGACCAACCAAACAAGCTTCTATCCATCGTAAAGAAACCCCATTACAGAACCCTTTATCAGAAAAGGGTAACCCTAGAGATTCGCATTTAGCCGTAACATAAAAATTAGAAAACATATTGATATCATCATAAACAGTAAATTTCAGGTATTTTACCTTGCGTTAACAAAAAATAAAAGCACCTTGGCTTTGAGTTGAACTAATTGTGCTTACCTATAATTTATTTTTTATTGGATTTTCGAAGTATGGCGCATACAAGACCTAATAACTCACCATTAAAAATAGAGGTAATATCATGCACCACATGTCCCACTGAGCTACCTACTTCAAGCACTTCGTCTTTGGCTGCTTTTAAGTCTTTACTAACCTCCTCTTTTGCAAAATCTCGAATATCTTCAAGTGCTGCCACTTCTTTTTGATGATGCTTTATTTTTGAAAAAATCATTAAAATCAAAAATAATAGAACATGTGCACAGGCCAAAACAAAAGCTGTTTTAGGCGTAGATAAATAAGTATTTAATACAAAAAAAACGCCAATATCACATAAAATTAATGCGATAAATAATGCAATAAAACCTATCAGGATCAACAAATATTTACGTGATTGATTACGCAAAAAAACACCGAGCATCGCGCGCTCACTGCGTAAATAAAGCTGTAATTTGGCATCAAATTTATCAGCCATCTTATCGGCCTCCTTTGTTTTTTGCTAATACGCGGCCAAGCATGACACCTAACGAAAACAATAATAGTGCTGTTACGGGCGAGAGATTATCGCAGTCTTTTTTTACCTGCGTTAAAGTCTCGGTTAAGATTTGTTTGAATTCAGTTTCTAATGAAATAGTAGGTTTGGGCTTGCTTTGCGTTTTAGATTTAGAGGTGGATTTAAATTTTTCTTGGCGCAACACTTGAACTTCTTCGCGCAAAGCAGCGATTTCTTGCTCTAAAGCTGACGCTTTTTTCATTCAAACCCCTTTTAATCATCATATCTGTTCGCTTCCTTGTCATTAAGTATAGTGTAAATTGAGCAGTACGAAGCTTGCCGTACCCAATACCATACTTAAAAGGGGATTTTTAAAAAATAAATGCGTGAATATCACAAGGCATAAGCTTAAAATTGCAGGTAGTCCGAATGGATATGCTTCAAAAGATACGGGATTAACTTCATAAATAACCAATAAAAGCATAATGTAAGCTGTTAATTTTCTACCTAACGACTTCATTCTGGCATTATCTGATAACTGTGCCGTAAATAAAAAAGGTAAAATACGTGTTGCGATGCTTAAAAAAAACAAACTTACCACAATTGTGAAAGTGTAATAATTCATACATTACCCCCCATTTTTTTTTCTTTATATGCTTCGGTGAGGTAAATAAATACCACCGAACAAATAATAGATAACAATAAATACTGCTTTGGAAAAAGTAAAAAACTAAAACAAGCAAACGCAACAGGCATAATCAAACTGAGTTTATCGCGACTTACTAAGTAATAATCAATCACTAAAATCATAAAAAAGCTCGTCATCATAAAGTCTAAGCCTTCTATATCTGGCATTACTGAAAATAAAACCAAGCCGGAAAAAGTTCCTAAAACCCAGTGCACATAAGGAAACAAAGTCACATAAAAACAAAATGCATTATCATCCCGCCCGGGCTCTTCTGGATTCGTTGTTAACATACCATACGTTGCATCAACCAAACCAAAAATCAAAAAGGCTTTCAGTAGCTTTGGTTTGGATTTAAATCGCTCAATCAAACTCAAGCCATAAAAAAGATTACGAGAAGCAACAAAACTTGAAGCAATAACAATTGAAAAGACACTCGCATGCTCTTGCATCATAGATAGTGCAACAAACTGCACGGCGCCCGCAAATGCAAAAATACTCATAATGGGCGCCCAAAAACCCATAAAGCCTGCTTTCAACCATAAGATCGTAAATACCAAGCCCAAAGGAAAATAAGCAAAAAAGCTTGGAATACTTAATTTTAATGCTTGTTTTAGTTCAGGGCTTAGGTTCACAGTTTTTTCCTTATTTAAAGGCAAGATTTGAAATCAAGCTGCCGCCATGCTTCAAATAAAATAATAGCGACTGAATTCGATAAATTCAAACTTCGACTTTCTGGCCGCATCGGAATACGAACAGCTTCATACAAACGAATCACTTCTATCGGTAAGCCCCGTGTTTCAGGTCCAAACAATAAAATATCATCTGATTGATAGGCGCAGTCAGTGTAATTTTTATCCGCCTTAGTCGAGCATGGGATAATACGCCGATGTTTATTTTTAGCAAGAAAATCTTCCATTTTTTCATAATGCAAAATCGATGCAAATTCATGATAATCAAGGCCTGCACGTCGCATACGCTTATCATCTAATGCAAAACCTAAGGGATGAATCAGATGTAGTTGTGCGCCACTGTTTGCACACAGTCTAATAATATTGCCTGTATTCGGTGGAATTTCTGGTTGATATAATGCAACGTGTAACATATTTTATTCTCGCGATTGTCGTAGTTTCTTTAAACGTCCATGTTTCGTTTTACTATCTAGTCTTTTCTTAACCGAATTTTTAGATGGCTTTGTACGCTTTCGTTTTTTAAATGTAATATTTGCTTTTTTAATTAATCTCGCCAAACGTTCTAGCGCATCTTGTTTATTCTGTTCTTGATTTTTATACCGCTGCGCTTTAATTACAATCACGCCATCGAGTGTAATACGGTCATCTTTTGTTTGTAATAGCTTTGCTTTATATGCATCTGGCAATGAAGAGTCCGCAATATTAAAACGAAGATGAATAGCTGTCGAAGTTTTATTCACATGCTGCCCACCCGCCCCTTGCGCACGAATAGCGCTCAGCTGCACTTCTGATATCGATATTGATATATTATCTGTAATTTTTAAATCAGGCATACATTAACCATGTTTGGAATAATAAAATAAACGTCACGAATATACCGCCAAAACTAAACCAATAATAATTCGTTAACCCCCGTGCAGGCAGCTCCTCTCTAAAAACATTCAAAAGCACAGAGCCCGATAAAAACGCCAGCATAAACGCTGAAACCACGACATTCACCGGATCAAAAATAACGGAGCATAACCAACCCACTAATAAAGCACAAATTAATACAAAACGACCAACATGATTAAATTTGATGGGATAAAAACGACAAAATTTACGATCAGTTAATACAAAGTGAAGCGCCATCGCAAAGGTAAACACCATCGTTGCCGTCATACTTGAAAGCGCACGAAGTGACATTGTATATGTAATTAAAAAATTATATAAGCAAAACATGCTCAAATGTAGGCCGTAAACCCAAGCATCATCACGCGCTTCATCACGATAACGCTCAGCTAACAAATCAAATCCGTAATAAATCAAAAAACCTAATAAGGCAATAATATAAATGCATAGCTCTGTAAATGGTGTTAACCATGCATGCTTTAATAAAAACTTTCCAATGGGTTGATTATATTCCACCAACTCCGGCAGCATATGCAAAAACACATACGCAACGGCAACGCCCCCTGAAAAAGAAACAAATACACGCCCCCTACCTGGCAGGTGGTTTGCAAACCAAGGGCTTAAATAATGAAATAAAATTAAAAAAAGCGTCGCTAAAAATGCAATCCATAAATGAGGCTGGCTTATCCATAACATGCGCATCACTCCATACAGAGAACAGATGCCGCGGACAAGCCGCAGCAGGTAGGCAGCTTAAGGATTTTTTAAATATTTCGTCATATCATCTCGAGACAAAGGCTTAGAAAAATAATAACCTTGTGCATACGCACATCCATTGGTGATTAAAAATTGGCGTTGCTCTTCTGTTTCAACCCCTTCGGCAAGCACGCGCAAATCTAGGCTTTTAGCCAAGGCGATAGTTGAGATAATCGTCATTTCGTCCATTTTGTTTTGACCAATGCTTTGAACAAAAGATTGATCGATTTTTAAAGTATCAACGGGCATTTCAGAAAGCCTGGATAAAGAAGAAGCACTTGTGCCAAAATCATCAATTGAAAAAATAATTTGATGCTTCTTTAATGTTTCTAATATTTTATCTAATTCTTTCGTTTGCCCAGAAAAATCAGATTCAGACAGTTCAAAATTAATATTCTCCAAAGGTATTTTATGCGCTGATACAACGGCTAGTAATTCATCTAAAAAAGTATCACCTTCCAATTGACGGGGTGAAATATTAATTGCCAATGAAAAGTCATCTGCTATCAGCGATGCCTTTTTCCAAGCAAAATATTGCTCACATGCTTCATTAATCACCCAAAATCCAAAGCTATCAATCACACCCGTTTCTTCAGCAATGGGAATAAACACATTGGGTGGAACCTCTCCAAGCTTTGGATTACACCAACGTGCAAGCACTTCAAGCCCAATTGGTTTACCCGTATTTAAGTCGATTTGTGGCTGATAACATAAATATATTTCATTATTTTGGAGGGCTTTTTCTAAAGCGGAACATAATTTCATATGCTCCATATAGACTTCGTTCGATTTTTCCACAAAAAATTGAAATTGATTTTTTCCTTTCTTTTTAGCCTTATGTAATGCAGCATCTGCTTTTTTTAATAAATCATCTACATTATCATCACCTGACGGAAAACAAACAACGCCTATACTCACCGTCAAGTTAATTTGATGTTTATCGCATTGAAGTGGTTCTGAGAAGCGCTCGACTAAAAGCGTTGCAAGCTTTCCTGCATCCGCTGAGTGTTCTATTTCAGGCATCATTAAAGCAAATTTATCCCCACCCATACGCGCAATAAAATCAGAGTTTCGTGTGTTTTCTTTTAGCCGTACCCCCGCGGCCTCTAATACTTTATCGCCTAAATCACGCCCCAAAGTATCATTGATTTTTTTAATATCAT
>JASJHH010000153.1:0-13052 GCA_033791145.1 Legionella sp. | reverse complement strand
TGATGGGCACGTCTAAGTGCTAAAAAAGCAGTTTTTGTATGTGTTGCTTGTTTGAGCTGTTGTGTTTCTAAAATGGGACTGTATAAACTCAGCGCTAAAGCCTCCCAGGTTTGATGTGTATTTGCATGCTTAAGGCTTTTGTTTTGTTTAGGCGTTGGTACTTTAAAACCAAAATATTGATGTAATTTTTGACTTAAATGCAGAACAGCATTGTACTTTGCCTCGATGCTATGGCCTGCAATGTGCGGTGTGCAAAGCGTTGCATATTGAATAATATAAGGATTAATCTCAGGCTCGTTTTGATATACATCAGTGCAATAAATAATATTTTTATTGTTATTAAGCAGTGCTTTCTCATCGACTATACCGCCCCGTGCAGCGTTTATTATAATCGTATTGGGTTTGAGTTGATTTAAAAATTTGGCATCTAAGCTATTTTTTGTAGGATAGGGCTGTATGTCATGTAAATTTGCATGAATGCATAAAATATCGCAGTTTTTTAATGCTTGAAAGCTGCAAGATTTAAAATTTGGCTTGAAGGGGTCGTAAGCAAGCACGTCAAACCCTAAAGCGTTTAAGCGCTTAATCACTCGGCTACCGACTTCGCCTGCGCCGATGACACCTACGCTACCTACACCCCGCGGCTTAGATAAAACGCCTACGCCCCGCGGCTTGTCCGCGGGGTCCAGCGCTTTAAGATAAGCAAGGCTTGCAAGCACATAATCGGCAACGGCTGATGCATTACAGCCTTTGGCATCAAATAGCTTAATATTTTGAGTATTTAAATAATTGCTATCAATATGATCAATGCCACTGCTTGCTGTTGCAACGCATTGAATATGACTATTTTTTAATAAATTAGATGTGATTTTTAAGGTTGAGCGACAGAGTAAAATATCATGAGAAGGCAGTGCGTTTTCTAGTGTTTCTTGATTAGCATAGCGTGTGAGTCTAAACGGCACGCTAAATAAGTCGTTCAGATGTGGTAGTGAGGCATCAGCTAAAATTTTCATGTGTAAATTCGGGAGTATACGGGCTAATTTTAGGTTTTCGCAAGTTTTAATCGATTTGAACCATGCCGATTTTAAGTTGCTCATAGGTTTCATGAAAAACCGGGTAATAGGTTTTAATACGCTCAAAAATCACATCGGCTAAGTCTTTAGTGTATCTGCCTCATCGATTTAAGCGGGAATATCTGAAATCATATAAATAATAATTGTGTTAAACCGTATCTCAGGCGTATACTGGCTTTTTTATTGATTTGTAATTTTTTTATGCAAAAATCTCAACCTTTGATTCCAATTACGCGTCAGCACGCACTTATTTTTGCTGTTTTTTTAGTGCTGTACGAATTTTTAACGTATATTTCAAATGATATGATCATGCCTGTCATGCTTCAGGTGGTGAAGTCGTTTGATGCCCCTGAATCAGCCATTGCGCGTTCGCTTATGCTTTATATTTTAGGGGGCTCAACGCTTCAAATTATTCTAGGGCCGCTTTCTGATCATTATGGTCGTAGGCCTGTGATGATTACAGGGGGTTGGGTTTTTCTTGTTTTTACAGTTTTGATTGCCTGTTCTGGGTCGATTAATCAATTTTTGGCAGCACGCTTTTTTCAAGGCATGGGGCTTTGCTTTATTACTGTGGTGGGTTACGCAACGATTCAAGAAATTTTTGAAGAAATGGAAGTGGTGCGTTTAATGGCGATTATGGCCAATGTCACTATTTTAGCGCCACTGTTAGGGCCGCTTTTAGGCGCTATTTTTGTAACGCACTGGGATTGGCGTTTTATTTTCGTCGTGATTGCAGTGCTTGCTTTGATTACGCTATGGGGGCTTTGGCGTTTTATGCCTGAGTCGGTTGGTGAAACCAAGCGTAATGGTGAAGTCATTCCGCGTGCCGAGCTGTCATTTAAAGATGTTGGTTTGCGTTATGCAGCCTTGTTTAAAAACCCTAAATTTATGATGGCCTCTATTGCTTCAGGCTTACTGGGTTTGCCGTGTGTGGCATGGATTGGTTTAGCACCTGTTGTTATTGTGTCAGCGTCAGGTGAGTCATTGATTGAATACGGGTTGTGGCAAGTGCCGGTGTTTATGGCAGCGATTGCAGGAAATATGACGCTACATCGTTTGACGCGATATTTTAATTTGAAAAAACTCATGATGATTGGTTCTACAACGGTTGTTGCAGGCCTTTTTATCATGTTTTTATTAGTGTTAATTTTAGGAAAAAACTTTGTTTGGCTGATGCCTGGGCTTGTGATTTACTTTTTTGGGATTGGACTCACCGGTGCGCCATTGGCGAGATTTACACTATATTCAACAGAAGTCACCAAAGGAACGGCATCGGCATTGATGGGTTTGATTTTAATGAGCTTACAGGCTGTTGGGATTGAAGTAATTAATCATTTATATGCTTCGCATAGTAATTTTATATTTGCATTATATTGTGCTGGGGTGGGGGTTGTGTATTTGATGATGATGGGCGGTATTTTTCTCTTAGTCAGAAAAGAGAAAGATAACCGCCCCGCATGATGCTGATGTTTAGTCGCAGCTTTTTTTGCAGCATCCTGAAAAGCAATTATAAAGCCAGGCAATTAATGCGCCACCGACGAAGGCATCGATAAAGCCAAATACGCCACCGATAATGCTACCCACAATGGATGACTCATATCCAATATAGAGGACCCCCATAGCGCTTACAAATGCGGTGCCATAGGATAAATAAAAGGCGAGCAGCCCCATAACGAGAACAGATGCTCCCCAAATAACGCCTAAAGATAATCCGAAAGCCAATGGGCTTAATCTACATTTGGTCATGACACACTCCCTATGCTGTTTTAGACTTTCCACGAACAATAAGTTCGGGAATATACCTACTGTAACGAGTAGGAAACAAATTGTCTATGTTTGTAAATAATTGATACGGTGGAATACAATGTATATTGCAGGGGTTGATGAAGTGGGGCGCGGGCCTTTGGCAGGTGCTGTGATAGCTGCTGCTGTGATTTTAGATAACTCTATTATAATTAAGGGATTAGCCGATTCTAAAAAATTAAGTGCTAAAAAGCGCTTGGTTTTATCAGAAGAAATTATCTTAAAAGCCAAAAGCTATGCTTACGGGCGGGTTGAAGCAACAGAAATAGATGAAATTAATATTCATCAAGCAAGTTTACTGGCCATGAAGCGTGCGATTGAAGGTTTATCTATTGAACCCAGCCAAGTATTGGTTGATGGGCTTTATTGTCCCGATGTAAATTATGCTTGTGAGGCAATAATCGGTGGTGATGCAAAAGTAGCTGAAATCAGTGCGGCCTCTATTTTGGCTAAAGTGTTGCGAGATAACGAGATGATAGCGCTTGATGTAAAATACCCAGGCTATGGGTTTGCACAACACAAAGGCTATCCAACAAAGCAACACCAAGCTGCTTTAAAACAGCTTGGCCCGTGTGAAATTCATCGTAAAAGCTTTGCGCCGGTACGCGCTATCTTAGAGGTTGTTGAATAAAATGCGGTGAGAGCTAATCGACATGAGCATGCCAAAACCAGCTAGAAAAGTAACCATCGCCGTGCCGCCATAACTCACAAGCGGCAACGGCACACCAACAACCGGCAATATGCCCATAACCATGCCAATATTGACAAAAGCAGACAGAAAAAAGCTCATGCTAAGGCCTACGGCAAGCAGACGGGTATAATTGGTTTGTGCGTTTTTTGAAATATAAATACAACGCAGCGAAATAAAGAAAAATAATAAAATAAGCCCTGCACTGCCAATAAATCCAAACTCTTCACTGCTCACCGAAAAAATAAAGTCCGTGGCATGCTCAGGTAAAAAATTTAAATGTGACTGACTCCCAGAGAGCCAACCTTTTCCAAAAGCACCGCCTGATCCAATGGCAATTTTAGATTGAATAATGTGATACCCACTGCCGAGTGGGTCGTTTTCAGGGTTCAATAAAGTCATCACCCGTTTTCGTTGATAATCATGCATCACATACCAAAGCATGGGCATTAAAGCGGTTAATAACCCGGTGAACAAGCCAATGGTTCGAAGGCTAATCCCTGCTAAAAAAACCACAAAAACGCCCCCTGAGGCGACCATAATGGCAGTGCCTAAATCAGGTTGTTCGGCGATTAAAAGCGTTGGAATAAATATAATACAAATCGCCACAGACAGTGCTTTGAAATCAAGTGGCAAGGTTTTTTTATCTAAATACCAAGCGGTCATCATAGGCACCGCAAGTTTCATAATTTCGGACGGTTGAAAGCGAAAAAAGCCTAAATCAAGCCAGCGCTGCGCGCCTTTTCCAATTTTACCCATGGCCATGACGGCAAAGAGCAATAAAAGTCCAAAAAGATAAAGCCCAGGTGACCAGCGTTTGTAAGTGTGGGGTGGCACAAACGATAAGACAAGCATAATCGATAAAGCAAGTGTAAGTCGCATGCCTTGGCGCATTAGCATGTGTGTGTTTTCGTTGGAAGCACTGTATAAAACAAACAAACCAATGCTGATGAGTAAAAGCAATAATCCAAGTAGCGGCCAATCGATGTGAAGTGCACGGCGTGTGGGGCGATACATGGGTTGTGTGGCAGCATAATTCATGTGGTCACCTCAGATTTTTTTAATTCAAAATAAGCATCCATAACTTCACGTGCAATTTTGGATGCAGTCGGGTCGTGTTCAACCAAAACAGCAATGGCTATTTCAGGTGTTTCAACCGGTGCAAAGGCAATAAATAGCGAGTGATCGCGTAGTGAGTCAGCAACTGTTTGATAGCGTTTTTTCTCATCCTGACTTAAGCTAAATACTTGGGCTGTACCTGTTTTCGCAGCGACACTGTAAGGCGTATCTCGACCAAAACGATGCCCTGTGCCTTCTCGTTTGGTTATCACGGAATGCATGCCATCGGTAATCAGATCCCAGGTATGGCTTTTGAGATGAACGGGATATTCTTCAAGTGGTTTTTCAACATGCAATTGATTATCTTCAGCAGACCATGCTTTGAGTAAATGAGGTCGAAAGCGTCGGCCATGTTGACTTAAAGCCGCCGTTGCACTCGCAAGTTGCAAAGGAGATGCCAGCATAAATCCTTGTCCGATGGCGGTAATTAAAGTATCACCAGGATACCAAGGTAAGCCTTTGACTTGTTTTTTCCAATGTGGGCTCGGGACAATACCTTCTACTTCTTCTTTTAAATCAACATGACTCAACTGACCAAAACCAAAGCGTGTTAGCATCGATTCAATGGCATGAATACCGAGCTTATGCCCTAATTGATAAAAATAAGTATCACACGAAACCGTAATGGCGCGTTTTAATTGTATTTCGCCATGTCCGCTGCGTTTGAAATCACGGTATCGATGCGTAATGCCAGGGAGACGATACCAGCCAGGGTCATAAATTTTGGTGTGTTCATCAACGATTTCTTTTTCAACCCCTGCGAGTGCAATAAATGGTTTAATTGTGGATGCAGGGGGGTATAATCCGCGAATAGCACGGTGATAGAGTGGTTTTTCAGGGTTAGTGACCAAAGTATGGTAGCTTGCTTGCGTCATACCTTGTACGAACTGATTTGGATTATAACTTGGGGTACTGACGAGCGCTAATAGTTCGCCATTGGTGACATCAATCACTGCTACCGCACCGGCTTTACCGGATAACGCTTTGTGAATGCGTGTTTGTAAGCGCGCATCTAAAGTCAGCGTAATTTTTTCACCGGATATAGGAGCCTGCTTACTCAGTGTTCGTACAGCGCGACCACTGACATCGGTTTCAAGCTGTTGGTAGCCCACTCCGCCATGGAGTTTATCTTCATAGAAACGTTCGATGCCTGTTTTTCCGATAAAATTAGTTGCGCGATAATTAATAGTGTTCACGCGGTTTAAGTCATCCGTACTCAGTCGTCCAACATAGCCAAGTACATGTGCTGTTACATCACCGAGAGGATAAAATCGCATGAGTTCCGCTTTAATATTAACACCGGGAAAAGCATATTGATGCGTTGCAAAAATCGCGATTTCTTCTTCTGAGAGTTTGAGTTTAACGGGTATGGGCAAATAGGAGCGGGTTTGTTTTTTGATGCGATTAAAATGCGTAATATCATCATCGGTAATAGAAGGCAGTAGCGCTTTAAGCCGCGTGAGTGTATCTGATAAATTATGAACATGATTAGGTGTAATCTCAATACCATAAACCGGAATGTTTTCAGCAAGCACGGTATTATTTCTATCTACAATAATGCCGCGGGTTGGGGCGATTGGAGTAATACTCATTTGATTTTGCAAAGATAGCGTTGCAAAACGTTTGTATTGCGCAAATTGAAGATACGCGAGTCTAAGAATTAAGGTGAGTGAGCAAACAATCAAAAAAATAATTAAAAAATCAAGACGTACGCCATGGACTCTCGCCTGAGCAGGGTTTGATAAAACAGATTGCGTTTGGCGCATAACTTTCGCTTATTTATGGTAAGGGTGATTATTTAAAATAGACCACGAGCGATAGAGTACTTCAAGGAGCATAATGCGTGCAATAGGATGAGGGAGTGTGAGTTGTGAAAGTGACAAACGTTCATGGCTTTGCGTGAGCAAACTTTGCGGTAGCCCTTCAGGGCCTCCAATCACAAAACAAATATGGCCTGTAATATGTTGTAATTTACCAACATGTGCCGCAAATTTTTCACTGGTATATGTATGACCTTTGGCATCGAGTGCAATCAAATAAGCACTTTTAGGCAGTGCTTGATGGAGTTTTTCAGCCTCTTTTTCGAGTACTTGTGAAATCTGGTGGGTGTGTGTGCGGCGTAGTAGCGGAATTTCTATGAGATTAAATTTAAACGCCTCACGGAGGCGCTTAATAAATTCGTTGCTTGCGTCAATTACCCATGCAGGCATTTTATTGCCCATTACAACGAGGGTGATTTCAAGCATGCGTTTGTTTAGGAGAATCTTGCCAGAGGGCTTCTAAGTTATAAAAATCACGACTGGTTGCCTGCATGATATGTACGACAAATTCACCAAAATCAACCAATACCCACTCGCCGTCGTTAAGACCATGTTTGCTAAGTGCTGGCATATCAGTTTTTTTCATGTCGGTGATAACATGTTCGGCAATGGCACGTAAATGACGTGATGCACGCCCGGTGCAAATCACCATAAAGTCTGTCACGCTGGTTTGATCGCGTACATTAATAACTTGGATATCAAGTGCTTTATTATCTTCAAGTGATTTTAAAAGCGTTTCAAGTGGTATATTTCGGGCCATGATACAAATATTTCTCTATTTAATAGCCGCGAAGCATAACAGTTAGTGCAAATAAAAGCAATTGAAAAAATCAATGGGGTCAGGTTCAATTGATAGTTTTTCTATCAATTGAACCTGACCCCATTGATTTCACCATTGATTTCAAGAGAGGCGATTACACATAGTTTTGCGCCTGATGCATTAAAGCAGCAATTGTTTGAAAAAACAGATAATTATTGTGCAGAGCAGAATCTTGAAGTGGTTCAGCAGAACGCAGCAGCTGCTGCTGAGCTGCGTATGTAGAGGTTAATCGTCTTCTTGCCTACGTGCCGCGGCATCCATAAAATCAATTATTTATATCAAAATTTTGTGGGAATTCCTCAGAGTCGGGTTCAAGTGATTTAATTTTAACTTGATTTTGTGGCCCTTTGTGGCTACAATAAAAGCAATTAACTAGGGGAGAGATATGAAAACAGCAACGGTTAGGGCAAGAGTTGAACCTGAATTAAAAGTATCAGTCGAAGGCGTTTTGACGGAACTTGGTCTTTCTGTATCTGAAGCGATTGAACTATACATGCATCAGATTGAGTTACATCAAGGTATTCCATTTGCTATTCGTATTCCTAATGCAAAAACAAAGAAAACATTTGAGGATACGGATAAAGGGAAAAATTTAACCTATTATGATAGCGCGGATGAAATGTTTAAGCAGTTAGGGATTGATGACGATAAGGACTAAATAGTGTTACGTAGTATTACAACAAAACAGTTCGAGAAAGATGTCAAATTAGCAATTAAACGCGATAAAAAAATGCAAAAATTGCAAGTAATTATGCAGCTTTTATTACAACAGAAAGCATTGCCGTTGAAAAATCGTGATCATTGTTTAACAGGAAATTATGTTTCTCGTAGGGAATGTCATGTTGAGCCTGACTGGTTGCTTATTTATAAGCGAGAGGCAGATATAATTATTTTTGAACGAACAGGAACACATGCTGATTTGTTCAAGTAGTTAGCTTATTGATTTTTAATCCCCAACAATTCCTTTGTCTTCTTGATGTTTTTTGACCTCTTCATCAAGGCCTGCAGCCTCGGTTAACGCCGCGACGTTTTGCTTGGTAAAAAAACCATCAAAGTTATGACAACGTTCAACATATTCAGTAATTAATATGGATAAATCTGAATGCTTTGAAAAAATTTGTTTTAAATCGGGTTCGTCTTTACATTCACCAAATACGTGCGCCAAAAAACCAATTTGCATCTGCTGTTTTAAAACATCAATCACAAAATCAAGATTTTTCATGGTGGTGCTGTGATCGCCATCGGCAATCTCAATGGCAATATGGTGCATGCGCCGGCCATAATTTCGAACAAAATTTTCAGTTGGCATCGGCAATTTTTCAAACGAGTTAATCATAAACGGCGTATTATTTGCGGTGAATACTTTGGCGGGAGATTCAATATCATGGCCATGTGGCACACGATTGACGTTGGTGGATGAATTCATATCACCGATGTTATATGCCCCCCAGAAATAATAATTACTGAGGCATAAAAATTCTAAAATCGCATCTTCGCGTTCACCGGCTAAAATACGCGTGGCCAAATGGTCAATGCCTTTCATCAATGGTTTGATGCCACTGGTTTTTGAAAATTCGTCGATTTTATCTAAACTTGCTTGTTGTGATGTTGTCAGAGAAAAAGGCTGACCTAAATCAAAATGTTCGATATCTGATAAATCATGATGTGAATATCCAACGCTATTAAACGTATGATCAGACATACGCGTAAAAGCAAGATGTGGGTTGGAAAAAAACTTATTTTTAATGCGGTTTGGATCTTGAAAATGAAAATCATGGCTTTCTAATATTTTGCGTGTTTCAATTAAATCTTCACAATGAAATATCTCACCGACGTAGCGTGCATTACATTTTTCGCGTGCATTCGGATACATGCAGTTCACGCGTGCTAAATCATCTTCAAATTGGGGGTCAAGCGGTTCCATGACGATAAAGAGCGGCGATTTTGTTGTATTTTTTAAAATATAAATGCGATGTGTATCAGAGATAAAACTCTTATGATACCGATAAGGCATCATGGCATAGAGTTCTTGTAAATAAAGTAAGCCATCTCCGGTTTGGACTTGTACGACAACCGCTTTCATATTGCCAATTAAATCATTTAAACCACTAGAGACTCTGCGTTCATAAATTTTCACGCGATATTCATTAAAATAATCTGAGTTTTTTTTATCGCCTTTGGGAATATATTTAAATGGGTCAATCATGCGCATCGCCTTTTGTTTTTCGGCATATTTAATTAGAGTATATACCAAGGATAAAAAAGGAGAGGGCTGATGAAATATATTTTATTTTGTTTGATTTTTATAGTGAGTATGAATGCAGCAGCTATGGATTTACCGAAAGGTCGAGGTGCCTTGCTGTATGATGCAATCAGTAAAACCGGGCCTGCAGGTCCTAAGCCAAAAGATCCTGGTCATTGGATACCCAATATTAAGGCATTTAATGCGGAGGTGACCACAGGTAAAAAAATTAGCTGTTTGTATCCTTATGCAGGGGATGTTGAGATGTACTGCACAAATCCGAGTAATTGCGTTTATTCGGGGCCTAAGAAAAATGTCTTTGTTTATTATAACGCAGGTCTGGCATCCATTAAGGCATATCATGATGCTTTTCCAACAGCAAAAATGTTACCTATTATTGATGGTGTGATCAAAGGGTCTTTATTAAAAGCGTTGCAATATCCTGAAATAGGTACAAAAACAGCCGCTTTGGTTGCAGGCCAAGTTTGTAAAAATCCTAGTATAGATGGCATTTTTTTTGATTTAGAGCCCTTTGATATCAGTATGCCTGGGCAGTTTTCATTTTATAAAGAAATTTTAAAGCAATTTAAAAGTGAGATTTGTATTGATACAAAGCATCCCGATGGTCGTAGTTTTGGGATGTTTTTACATCCTCATAAAGTCACTGATTGGGATAAAATGAGTGAAGTACTGGGTGACATTGGGTTCGTTGCTGTTTCAGCCTATGATATTCAAGATTCAATGCCTCCTGTTCCAACGCCAATGAAGCAGTATAAAGCGGGTGTTAGGAATATGTTGGAGATTATGGATGCAAAATCACAAATATATAAAATTGCATATAGAGTGGTACTTCCATGGGCTTCAAGTTTTGGTGAATTTAATCAATATGGTTTATACGACCCGTCTAATCCACCGTCGGATTTTAAATTAATCAAAGATTATACGTCTGAGGGCCTAACACAAGTGGCTTATGTTAAAGCGGCACATGAAATCATGAAAGCAGTGTGCAAAAGCCCGTATTATTTAGGCATGGATGGCTGGAGCTGGACACAATATAAATCACCGAAACCCAAAGAGGGGCAGTTGCTATTACCTGTTATTCCAGAAGGTGAGGTGGTTGAGTATTTGCAAAAAAATTAAACATATAATTCAACATGAGTAATTATTCGAGTTATCACTCATGTTGAATTATATGACCATTCCATAAATCAGTTAAGAATTTTTTCCATGGTAATATAAGAATATTATCATGGGTTTTTCTCGCCTCATCGACAAGACAGACTACAATTGCTAATCTTGGTTTGTGATCCTCACAGTAAGTTAATAAACCTTTGTAGTCGGTTTTACGCGGATTATTTGAAATTTTCACTTCAATAGCAACGTTACCATTTTCTGTAATAAAGTCGACTTCGTGCCCTGTTTTAGTACGCCAATATTGTAACTTATACCTCAGTTCATTGAGTCCGATATAGGCTGTTAATTCCATTAAAATATAATGCTCAAAAGCACTTCCTGCGGCAGTACCTCTAAGTTCTAGAACGGGTTTTTTTGATAGATAACATCCCACACCCACATCAAATAAATAAAATTTTGGGGTTGATGAAATGACTTGGCGTTTTTCATTTTTCGAAAAAGGATAAACATAATAGCCAATTAAAGTATCTAGTAAAATGTTGTAATACTCTTTTACTGTTTTGGCATCAACGCCACAGTCGGTAGCAATTTTACTGTAATTTAATGGTTCGGTATTGCTGAATCCAACCAAATCCAGAAATCTTGCAAAACCAGGTAGATTTCGCACTAAGCCTTCTGCTTGAATTTCTTCTTTTAAATATAAGTCAACATAAGCGGTAAAAGCTCAGCAATTCCCGCCAGCAATTCCCGCTTAAATTAAATTTAGCTACCTAAAACAAGAATATGTTTTCTTTTTAACCTCATCACGCTACACCTCTCTAATTCACGTTTTTCAAAGTAAGCGAATTTGCTCTTGTTTTAAGCTTTTTTATTTTTTAAGGCATAGAAGTTTAACCAAACCTAAATTTGAATATAAAACTATCCCTTAAATGCTAAGCCTCCTTTTTCTCCAGGCGGAGGACGTTCTTCAGGCACACCTATAAATTTATATAAATCATGCCAACTAACCCATGTGCTGATGGTAATAAAGGAGCGGACTCTTTCAAATAAAGCACTTAAGCTGCCTAAGCGTTTCCGTACGTTTTGATAAACCTTACAACAAATCTGCTGCACCTGGTCAAGCAAAAACGTCAGCATCATCAGCATTGTCATCACAGAACAAAGGTTTTTATAGCCGTGGCCATAGTTGTGTTCAAAATTGTAACCTTGGTTTTTGAGCGTATTGAAGGTTTCGTTTTCAATTTTCCACCGAGAGCGCCCGACACGCATAATACGATAGACATTTTCAGGAGAAATTTTAAGCTGGGTTACCCAGCTAAATTTTTGTGTTTTACCGTTTTTTTGGGTTTCTGTGTATTCTAAAACATTCACGCGATAATCATGGTTCGCGTCGTTAAGCGGTACATCAGTGTAATATTGGAAATGATGGCTTCGCCCATCATCCGTTACCTGAGTATGCGTTTCCCCAGGTAAATCTTTTATCCAACCAAAAAGATACCGATGGTCTCCAGGCTTAACGCCAATGACATACTGCATTTTCAGTGAGTCCAACAAAGATAAATGCGGATAATTTGAGGCCAACCCATCTTCCACAATTAGCACTTTAAGGTGAGGGTGTTCTCGGCGTAAATCAGATAAAAGTCGTTTCGAAGCATTTCTCTCACAATCATTTTTTGTGGCACCATCACCTTTTACGATAGGTTCAGGCGCTAATGGAATGACTTCCTTTCTATCAGGATGCACCAAAACCGCGCCTAGCATATGATGATAATACGTTGTTTCTCCCGTTCGATGATGCTTCTCACAACAATTGTCACAATGTACCGTCTTTGAGGAATATTGCCCCGTTCCATCCAATGAAATGGTGTGATATCCATCAAGATAACGAAATTTCTCCAGAACTTTACCGCGCTGCAAATAAGCAAATATTTGCTTGAATGGCCGTCTGAGCTGTCTCGGAGATATCTCATCAAGCCGCTCCCGTAAGCACGTATCGCTCGGGGCTTGCTCTACCTTATAAAGCGTCCGTAAATTTCGACGAATCCATGGGTCTAATGCTTTGTTTTTTTCAAACTGAAGTAACGAGGGGAATTTAAAGCCAAATACTGCCAGGCCGGACATAATACAATCTTCCCAGCTATAGGGTGATTTTTTTATTGGCCTAAACTTTTCTCGGCGCAACCCATGCCGAATAATATTAATTAATCCATCTGCTGATAAATATTTTCGCGTAAATCCCACAGCTTACTGTCCTTAGCTCTCTATAATCCCAAAATAGTTTACGATTTATTATTTCATATTGCACTCAAAACCTGCGTGACTTCGGCCTTTTTATTTAGCTCGGGAATTGCTG
>JASJHH010000152.1:0-4044 GCA_033791145.1 Legionella sp. | reverse complement strand
CTTCATCACTATGGCCGTTTTTTACCTTAGGCAGGCCTGAAAAAACCCCAGACTTTGATCAATTTTTTCCAACCAATACCTTATTCACAGGGTTTGATATTTTTTTTTTGTGGGTGGCGCGCATGATCATGATGAGCCTTAAATTCACCGGAAAAGTACCGTTCACTGATGTCTTTGTAACTGGCTTAATTGCCGACCATGAAGGCAAAAAAATGTCGAAATCCAAAGGTAATGTCCTTGACCCAATGGATATTATTAACGGCATTACACTTGACGAACTCATTGAAAAACGTTCCGCCAATCATCTGCTCGACTCCACACAAAAACGGATTGTTGCCGGCACCAAAAAAGAGTTTCCTGAGGGTATTCCAGCCTTTGGTACGGATGCCCTACGCTTTGCTTATTGTGCACTCGCAACCAACGCCCGAACTATTCGTTTTGATATGGCACGCGTTGAGACCTACAGAAACTTTTGTAACAAACTTTGGAATGCCACACGCTATGTACTCATGCATACAGAAGAAGAAACAGGTGATCTAGAAGACGGTGCGTTTCAATATAGCCATGCTGATCGCTGGATTTTTTCACGCATGCAACATGCCATTGAACGTTGTCATCAGCATTATGCACAATATCGTTTTGATTTATTGGCAAGTACACTCTACGAATTTGTATGGCATGAATACTGTGATTGGTATCTTGAGCTCTCTAAACCCGTGCTCTATGACCCGCAGGCTTTAAGTGCCATGAAACGTGGCACACGCAGAACCTTAGTGTCTGTGCTCTTTCACATTGTCAAAATGCTGCATCCCATGATGCCGTTTATTACTGAGACGATTTTTCAACGCCTTAATAAACTCACTAGTGAAGGCGGCGAAACAATCATGCTCGCGCATTTTCCAACTGTTGAAGCAGGTAAAGTGAATTTACCGCTTGAGGCTGAAATTGCCTGGCTTCAATCCGTTATACAATCGATTCGTACCATTCGAAGTGAAATGGGGATTAGTCCTGCGAAATATATTCCGCTTTACCTTCGAAATATTACAGCTGAATCTAAAACCAAGCTTGAAAAATACAATACAACGCTCTTAAAATTAGCCAAAATTGAGAAAATACACCTGTTGAAACCCAAGGCACCTGTTCCTGTATCTGCCTCTGCAATGGTTGAAGAACTTGAGTTGCTTATTCCAATGGCAGGGTTAATACAAAAAGAAGACGAGCTCGCACGCCTCCAAAAATCGCTCAAAAAACTCGATGAAGATATCAAAAGAGCAAGCAATAAACTCAATAATCCAAAGTTTACTGCAAAAGCACCTGAAGATGTTATTGAGAAAGAACAAGGCAAATTAGAACAAGCAGAGCGCGAACGAGAAAAACTATTACAGCACCAAACGAAAATCGAAGCATTATAAGCATGGTGTTTTAACGCAAGAACGCTTATAATCATTTTGCTTTCGGGCCCATAGCTCAGCTGGTTAGAGCACCGGACTCATAATCCGTTGGTCCTAGGTTCAAGTCCTAGTGGGCCCACCAATTTAAGCCTTTAAAATCAACAAGTTACAGTTGATTACCCCCCCCTTAAAACCCACTGTGGGGATTTTGTGGGGCACAGTCGACACAAACTCATAAACTAACTACCTTACGACCCTGTGCCATAACTTTTTCTTTTCGATTAAACGCAGGGGGTCAAACGCAGGGGGTCAAGTCTGTTGTTTAATAAATTGATTACCTACCAAAAGGAATTCTTATTATTAAACAATAGACTTGACCCCGTAATTACTAAATTGACGGCGTTATCTATGAAAGTAAAATATCAAGATAGTATTGAGTACAACACCCTCAAGCGTTTGAAAAAAATACGCAGTAGCGTCGTGTTACGCAAAGATTTCGACGATCTTGGTTCTTACCGACAAATCAGTCGTGTATTAAAACATCTCATCACAGAAAAAAAATTGGTTAAAATCGGTATGGGCGTTTATGCTAAAGCCTACATTTCCGAGTACACGGATATTCCGCTTGTTGTAAATGGTATGGATTCTGCTTTCAGGGAAGCATTAAAGCGTTTGAATATTTCATATGAAGCCGGCAGCGCAGAGCAGGATTATAATGAAGGCAAAACAACCCAAGTTCCTGTAGGTAACATCGTAAGACTCAAAAGCCGATGTCGTCGACGTATTGAATACAGAAATAGCAAACTAATATTTGAGAAACAAATCAATGCCAGATAAAAATAAACTCCAAGAACTCATCGCAGCAACGCAACAACACATTAATTTGCGTGAAGCCGTCATTGAAAAGGATTATTACGTCACTCAAGTGACAAAGAGACGCGCCCCCTATTCTATTCTTCAAATGACATTACATGGCTAAGACTAGTGTTAATTTCATGCACTACGCTGGATATATTCTCTGGTAGTCGCAATGTTTCCTTAGTGCTTGCCTCTAGTGTGCGTAAATGAGCCGCCCAAAGTCTCTGTAACCGTAGGTATTCATCATCTGAAAATACGACTGGTATTTCAATCGTAGTATCTCGGGTCATAAACGTTTTCCGAATACTATTGTTGAGCTTTTCACGATCAATAACCGTTAATTTTCGACACAGTAATATCACATCATGAAAGTCTTTCATTCGACTATTAGCAGCACCCCGGGCGATGATAGTTTCCAATTTTTCTGAAAATATTGTTTCAACGGGATAAACATGCAATGAAATATAATCCTCAAAAAGAGGCTGTGCTTTATATTGAAAAAGCGGCCAGTCTATTTGGATCGATTCAACGACATCGCCTACACCAATATCGATTTGAATGCGATCTCGCATTTTCCCATATCGAGCATTCAGTTTGACTCGATATCCAGGGTAATTCATATGGTTATGATCAAGCGCATCAACACATTCAAATGACATATCGATGCTATCATTGACCGGAATATTACAAATTTCAATCAAGATATTTTGAATTTGATGCATTTCTGCTTGAAAATGCCTTGCCAGTAGATCAATATCCGTCGTTTCTCTAGCAATCACTAGGTAATATGAAAGTAATAGACCACCTTTAAACACAAGCTGTTCGTTATATTTTGAATGCGACAACCTGACCAAAAAACGCTCAAGAAGAAATAATTTCCAGACTTCTTGAAAAGAACGGTTTTGTTCTGCTGCTATATGTTTTAAGCGATCCTTTAAGGCTTGTTCGTTCATGTCGTTACCGTAATAATATAAGGGTCGAGATCAAGATTAAATTTTTTAGCATATCGTTGAAATTTTTTCATATCAAATTTTATTTGTTTTGATTTTACTGCCTCTTTGAGCGCCTTGATTGCCACTTCTTTGCTAAGATAGCGAAAAGCATCGATGATGGTACGCTCTTGATCAAAAATAGAGATAGTTTCGTTACCTAGCTTAAAGCTTTTTTTACCCGTCCGTATATCACGCATTCTAATGAAGCGCGTATGCTCTCGTTTAGGAGGCGTTGTTGCGTGCGGAACTGCAATCCAATGCATACGCGGCATTTCATCAGTCAGCTCATACACGACAAGAGCAGATACAAGACAAACAACCCCATTAGGCACACTTTTAGATATCACAATCAAATCTTCCCATTGAAAATCTGCATCAACAACTGCTTTTGCACCTCGGTACACACCTCGACCAATACGCTCAATCAATTTTTTTTTAACATAATAACTAAGTCTACTAGGATGAATACCAAGCGCTCGGGCATCAGCCGCAAAAAAAATCGGCTTTTTGAGCAGTAGATTCAGATTTTTTTCATTCATGAGTTTCATACTACTTATTTTAACAAAAAAACCCAATGATGCAAGCTGGGTTTTTTTATTAAAATAAAACCCTTGCGTGAGATTTGTGTATTTGGGTACGACTTCGTACGCCATAATACGCCATTTGCAGTGATCGCGCGCGACAATTTTATATTTAAAATCCACGAGTTATGATTCGATTTGCGGGCTCTTCATCCGTTGGTCCTAGGTGCAAGTCCTAGTGGGCCCGCCAATTTAAGCCTTTAATATCAACAAGTTACAGTT
>JASJHH010000151.1:0-8301 GCA_033791145.1 Legionella sp. | reverse complement strand
ACCGGAAGTACAAGAGACTGGCACCATATTAGTGTTGTCTCCTTAAATCCAGATAAAAAGAATAAACAGCCATCCTTTGATAACAAATACAAAGAGGCTGCTTAGTAATTAGATCCGACAACTTCCTTGACACTTACCGCTAATGATACATTCTGAAAACTCCCCAAAAAATTAAATATGCGATAAACTCTGGTTTTTAAAATCCATTCATCAATAACAAGGTAGTGCTGATGTGTATTTCGATATTTGAATTTAGTGAGGAATTATTTAAAAACATCACCTCAAAGGTTGCTTTAAAAAAATACGAAACTGCTGTTGAGTAAGATAATAGGCTATGGGAGCTGTAAATTATATAAATTATCTGAGGATAAAAATGAGTATAAGAAGTTGAAACGAACGCTATCAAAAGAAAATAAACAGGGGCATTTAGATGGGGAGCTCATTAATGACGCTTTGATGGGATTGGCTTTAAATAAGTTATCATCCCATGATGAAATATATCTTATTCATGACCCATCTGATATTCGAAAACCCCATTCTAAGAAAACAGAGAATCTTGGAAAAGTAAGAGATTTAAACAGTCGAATTATTAACGGTTATAGCAGTTATAATGTTGTTGCTGTTACCCCAAAAGATAAAGCAGTGCAGCTATTATCGCACGAATTATATAGTAATAAAGACCCTAAATTTCTTAAGGCAGAATATCTTAAAAAGCTAGAAGGCAAGCAAAGTATTCCTGAGGATGAGTCTATTCAAGCGCTTTATAATTCAGAAGATTGGTTTAATAAAAAGACTATTGCAAAAGCAGCGATTTCAAAAACGAGCAAGGCATTCAAAGAAAAAAATTCAAGCACAAAAATCACTCACGTTCTGGATAGAGAATTTGATGATGAAGACTATTTTTCTTTTATTTCTGAGTTAGGGGATGATTTTGTTATTCGTGCTAAAAAATCCAGGAATGATGTTGTTGAGGACGTTATTCAAGCTAAATCCAAGCTAATAACAAGTAAATTCGATCATAAACTCACAGAAACAATACAAAAAATAAGGCTAAAGAAACAGATTTATCAAGATGTTTCTCTCCAAATTGAATGGAAAGCTTACCGCACTTACACTGCAGTTAAAGTTAGTTTTAAAGATAGGAATGGCCAGCCTGTCTTTTCAGACCCTATGCTTCTTATGACAAACAAGGTGATTAAATCAGCAGAAGATGCCCATTTGATTTACCAAATCTATTTAAAACGCTCTCGTATTGAGTGTGTATTTAAATTTTTGAAAAATGGCTTGGGATGGGAGGAAATGCAAGTTCAAGATTTTCAAAGTATCCAAACATTATTATCCGTTTGTTTTTTTGTTGCTGCTTACTTATATGAAATCAAAGATCAGGAAGTGCAAGACGATTATGTGGTGTTATTAGCCCGGTTAGGCAACGGAAAAGGTGTTGTATCCCAACATTATATTTTTAAAGGGATTCATATGATGATGGCTAAACATCGGGTTGATCGTATCTTGAAAGAAGTAAAAGCCTCTCAAGAAACCGTCTGCAATATGTTAGCTATGGCTGGTATTCAGGAAGAATTTTAAATTTTGGGGAGTTTTCAGTACATTACATGCTGCGGATGGCTCCAAAATTAAGCTTACGGACGGTTGTATTTTACAACTGACTAATAGTTATAAACTAGTGGGTGCTAATGGCTCTGTACTATTCCTTTCTGATAAGGATCTATTAGGCCTCCCTGATGGCAAAGAATTAAGACTTGCTCATGCTAATATATTACGACTTGCTGATGGTGAAACATTACAACTTGCTAACGGGTATACATTAATTTTAGCGGAAGATCACCCGGCAAATCATCTGTTTTCAACTAAAAAACCAGCAAAAGTAACGTTTAAAGAACCAGATAAAATAACATGCGCATGTCTAAATCCTTTCGGCTATTTTAATAAAAAAATAGCACCTGAACCAAATAAAGAAGATAAACAAGATGAACCAGCTGAAAAAACTACTCTCTGCACTATTTCATAAAGCATCAAGCAGAACGTCAACTCGTGTGTTGACGTTCACTTTAATTCCATTAAGATGCACCTATAATTATTTTTAAGTTCAACTGTAGAAACATATGACCGATACATTACAACGATTTATTTTTAAAGACACTTGCGTACGTGGCGAAATTATTCGATTAGATCAAACACTCAAAACCATTTTACAGCAAAATAATTTTACACTTGAAATTTGTGATTTACTCAGCCAAACCCTATCTGCTGCAGCCTTACTTTCAGCAACATTGAAATATGATGGTGAGCTGACCATGCAATTTCAGGGCAATGATGGCCCACTCAAAATGCTCGTCGCCAAATGCGATAATCAATATAGAATACGTGGTACTGCACAGTGGGATACAGAAAGCCTGCCGGGCACCATCAAAACAAACTTTGAAAAAGGCCAATTGATTATTACCATCAAAAAAAATAAAACAAATCAACAATATCAGAGCATTGTTGATATTAATCATCAATCAATCAGCCAATCACTTGAAAATTATTTTATGCAGTCAGAGCAATTAGAAACGCGACTTTGGCTTGCTTATGATAATCAAACACAAACAGCTGTTGGCCTACTCCTACAAAAACTGCCTACTGAGATACAAGAAACAGAAGATACAGATAATCAAAACCAATGGCAGCATATTCAAACTTTAGCCAATACCATCACCAATCAAGAACTCTTAAGTTGGCCAACAGAAACGCTGTTAAACAACTTATTTCATGAAGAAACCATTCAATTATTTGAACCGCATCCGGTTGAATTTTATTGCCCCTGTGGTGCAGACAAAATGCTAAATGCGATTACTGTACTCGGAGAAAGCGAGGCATTAGAGATGCTAAGCAGCAATCAACTCATTAAAGTGACGTGTGAATATTGTAATAATCATTTTGAATTTAACGCCGATGAAATCAAACGTTTGTTTATTAAGCATTAACGTGCAATAATTTACCACTATTATTAAATTTTAAATTGGAAAAACTTGTGAATATCGCTCAAAAAAAGAGACTGAAAGCCGAAGCCCATCATTTAAAGCCTGTGATTATTGTTGGCGCCCAAGGGGTTACTGACGCACTGATTAAAGAAACCAATTATGCCCTAGAAGCGCATGAACTCATCAAAGTCAAAGTAAACGGCGAAGATAAAGCTGACCGAAACAATATTGCGATGCGTTTGTGTGAAGCACTCAAAGCTGAGTTTCTTCAACTCATTGGCAGTACTGCAATTATTTACCGAAGAAAACAAGAAAAATAAGGGGCATTACTGCCCCCCGCCCCGCGGACAAACCGCGGGGCGTAGGTAACATGTTTTAAAAATTAAAATCTGTTGGATCATACGCTGGAAATCCATCATCACTTGGTATATTTACTGTTCCACCAAACATACCAACTTCTGATACAGATGCAGCTTGGGGTGGCGTTGTTTGACCTTGGATAGCCAACATAGCAGCTGCTACTTTTTCTTTATCCGCTTCAAGCACCCAACCTTCTGTCGTGATTGCTTTTAATAAAAAAGCATCCAACCTATCAAAAAATGCTGTTTTGGTTATTGGCGTTGCATCCAAAGAATCGCTATTTACACCCAAGTTCGTCAAAGGATGCGTTGCTTTATCACTAAGCCATTGAGTAATTCCACTCTCTTGATCAAACCAATTTTCGCCAAGCTTCACAGGCTGAAGAATAAAATCTTGTGTAAATATATCAAGCAAATCATCATCACAAGCATTGTCTTGAGCCTCATCAGAAAACCAACTCATTTCAAGCGCTAACGGCTGGTTTGTTTTGGCTAATGCAATCGCGCCTTTATTTGCTTCAACCCAGTCTGTAATTCCGAGAATTTCTCGGATACTAGGATTATGCCAATCGCCTGGTTTAACTTGAGCAGATCGCTGCTGAATTAAATGAATCAAAGTCTGAGCCTGTAACGTAGCACCCTCAACCAAGTCACTCACTAAAGCATCAAATTGCTCCTTATGCTCAGAAGACAAACCTGATTTTCTGTAATTAGCTTCAGCAAAAGCCGCGACAAGTTCTTCAGACAAACTCAAGGTTGTTGCTTGCTGCTCTTCAATTCTAATCACACCATTTGTTTGAAACGTAGTCCCGCCAAATTGCTGATTGCGATGCGCTAAAGCAGCCTCATTTCTTTGAACATGAAGCCCTGCTAAATAACTATCTTCAAGTGTAAAGGCATCAAGTTTTCCAGCTTGCAAACGGCTTGGCCCTGCATGGGTCATGCTAACTTCTGTATCTTCATCATCGCTTGTATCTTCATCATCGTCCGCAGCCATACCTCGATACACAGGTTTACTTCTAAAGCTCGAAATACTACGATTTACACTGTCAGGAACTGGTGCTTTAAAACTACGATTTACAGCATCAGGAACGACATCATAATCATCATAATCATCATAATCATCATAATCATAATCATCAAAAGCATTTCCTTCGCCTTTAACATACTCAACCTTCGCCACAAAATCATCTTCTGAGTCAGAATCGTCATAATCAAATCCAGCATTTTTAGAGTGCGTTTTAACCTCTCCGTCTGAAAAATGACTGAATTGATTATCGCCCGCATACGAAAAGGTTTCAGGAACGCCATATGTAATCGTTAAGCCATTTCTTTTGGTGTTTTTTAATTCAGTTTCAACTTTTTTACGAACCTCTGAGCTTTTCGAAATACCCGTCATATCAATCGTTGGTTGTGTTTTGAGTAACGCATCGTTCCCTGCTTCATCTTTCGCAAGTAGCATTGATGTTTTATATGCTGGCATAAACTGCTCGCTAAACACGTGCCCATCAGCTGTGCGAGTAATTGCAACAACGCCTTTATTATCAAAACCAAAATGATACATTTCAGGGGAAAAAGGTGCATTTTCTAAACCAAAGGCAACTTTAGGACTTAAATACACAACAGCCTCTTGATTTAAATTAAGCCTTAATATCTCCTCAGCTGAAAGTACTTTATTCAATCGAACGGGAAACCCTGGATCTTGATAATTAGACCCAACTCTTAAAATTGGCAATGGAAATTTATTGAGCGAACCATCTCTATCTTTTGCATAGGTAAAATAATTCGTATTTGTAATGACTTTACCGTAACTGCTATTTGCATTTCGGTCATTATCATTCCAAGCGACGTATTCATACTTAAGCTGTTCTTGATTATCACCCATTTGAACCGTACCTAATTTATCATTTGCTTCTTGTGTGGCTAATTTTATGAGTTCGTACTCTGTACATCTTGGCATGCTGATTACCTTTAGATAAGTTAGAAAAAAGAGATTTAAATATTAGCGGGAATCATATAGAGCAAGCTTTTGTGTGTCAATTTAAATCACTAACGCCATATATCTATTATCTGCGTTGCTGTTGCGTCTTTTTTATGAAGCGTTCCTAAATTCATTTCTTCTTCAATTAACCGAAGTAAACTATAAAAATTATGTCTTGTATGATTTATTTTGCCGGGGATAATATGATCCCCTAGGAGTAACGTATAGATATGATTAGGACTTGCCCTTGTAGACTCATCAAACGTAATCACAAATAACATATCTTTCATAAATTGTTCGTTTTCAAGCAATGGCCCAAATGTTTTTTCTAACCATTTATCAGCAAAAGCAATCCCTTTATCATGCCCATTGTTATCATTATTCGGTACATAAAAAGAATAATCAGGAATTTCTTGCGCTTTAATATCACGCCATAATTCTTTTGCATCAACAACATGCTGCACACAGCGAGAGGGATTGCTTGAAATATTTGTATAGCTGATAAAAGGATTATGCTTTCGTCTGTATTTATCCTGTTTTTTGCCTAAAAAACAGTTTCCTGGATAATCTTCGTTGTAAGCCTTCCATGTTTTTCCTTTTGATTCGAGTAAATCAGCAATATGAGTCACATCTAAATCATGTATTTTATTATCTTGAACACCATATGTATCACCAGCAGTCATCGCGATATAATTGGGCTGAGAAGGACGCGTTTCGGCATAAAACTGACTTAAATAAGCCCCTTTTTTTGTGAGTGATTTAAAATAAGGCCGCTCTAAAACATGTTTTGCATCGGCATTTTCAAAGACAACAATAAAAACCTTTTTAAAACGCAAGCTATCTTGATACGTTGCTTTATACAAAAAAAATATTACTAAAATAACACACAAAAAACATACAAATATAACTAATTTTTTTTGTGCTAACCGCATTATTTACTCCTGTCTTGGATCAAAGGCATCACGCACAGCATCAGCAAAAATATTACTCGCAAGGACTAACATAAACATAAAGCCAAATGCGGCAAGTATTGGCCACCACACCACAGGCTCGCGCGACAGCTCAAGGCGTGCAGCATTTATCATATTTCCCCAACTAATCGTCATCGGCGACACACCAACACCTACGTAAGCAAGTAATGCTTCTGCAAGCACTAAAAAACTAAAATCAAGCACCATGGTAACTAAAACCAAATGCATGACATTCGGCAATAAATGTTTGGTCATAATTTTCAAATCACTGGTACCCAATGCTTTACCGGCCAATACAAAATCCATTTCGCGCAGCTTTAAAACCTCGGCTCGAATCAAGCGACACAAGGTCGTCCAGCTCGTGATACCTAAAATAAAGCATAAAGCCAATAAGCGCGCATCGGCATCATCAGATAAGCTTGCAAAACGCTCCGGATGATTGGCCAAATACGTTTGTATTGATAAAACAGAAGCTGTAATCAATAACACACCGGGTATAGAGCTTAGTGTCGTATAAATATACTGCACCACATCATCCACACGCCCACCCCAATACCCTGAGGCAACGCCACAAGATAGCGCCAGCGGCATCATAAATACAGTGGTTAAAATACCTATCACAAGCCCTGTTCGAATACTTTTAACTGCATGATAAAAAATATCTTGCCCTATTTTTCCAGTTCCGAGCACATGGAGTTCACGTGAAATATTATAAAAAATAAGAACAACTGCTATACCAAAAAATAGCGTCATTAAACTTGCAAACAACGGCGCACTAGGCACAAAACTTGAACCGCGACCCAATCCAAAACGCACCCCCCATAATAGGGCGGCCACACCAAATACAAAAATAAAAGCATCTAATATTGATTTTTTTAGCATTTTAAAACAATAAGCTTTTACGTCATGTTTATTTTTAAAATACTGATTTGGATAAACTAATGCAGGATAAACTTGCTCTGCCACGCCATGAACCCACAAGGTTTCTGTCACATAAGATTGCAATGCCAGCGGCGCCGAATAACTTTGTTCATCGATTGTACCGAGTGGTGCTAATGCATGATCTAGGAGCGTAACATGCCGTGTGTCTCGGCTTTCTTTATCTTGTTTCACGACCTCTGGAATCGAATCTAATACGGCAATCACAAGAAAAAACAGCAATAAAATTAAAGCACTCATCGCAATCGGCTTTTCAAATAAACGCTTAAATGCAAGCCTATGATGTGATTTTCGAGCGCCCCATAACATAAATAAAAAACTCACGATAAGCACGCCTAAAAAACACCCGTCACTCCATAATAGCCTGATTGTACCAGATTTGTTCGGCTAAAACAATACTTCCTTGACATAAAATGCAAATATATTACAATAGCAATCGGTTTCCTTGTGTTTTTCTTATTTTAACCGCAAAATGGAGATAAAAATGAAATTGAAGGCGATGATGACGATTTGCATACTTTCGGTCTGTGTCCTATTGGGGTGTCAGACTCCCCCGAATAGCGATCTCAACCCTGCAATTGAAGAAAAAATAGACACGCTTTTATCTAAAATGACGCTTGAAGAAAAGGCCGGCCAGATGAGCCAGGTCAGTGAGTCCGGCCAGGATGGACCGGCGGATATTGAAAACCAGATCAGAAAAGGGACTGTCGGCTCATTTTTGAATGTTTTTGACCTTGAAAAACGAAACAGGCTGCAGACAATAGCTGTCGAAGAAAGTCGACTTGGCATCCCGCTTATCTTCGGGGCCGATGTCATCCACGGCTACCGAACCATTTTCCCCGTCCCGCTGGCCGAAGCAGCCAGTTGGAACCTCGACCTGATGGAAAAAACCGCCTCCGTCGCCGCAGCAGAAGCCCGCGTGTCCGGAATCGACTGGACCTTCTCCCCGATGATTGACATTGCCCGAGACCCACGCTGGGGCCGCATTGTCGAAGGGGCCGGCGAGGACGCCTTTTTAGGGTCGGCCATCGCAAGAGCCAAGGTCAGAGGATATCAAGGCAAGGACCTGT
>JASJHH010000150.1:0-9280 GCA_033791145.1 Legionella sp. | reverse complement strand
ATTCAAGGCTTTTAATATAACTGATTCTTTTATTGTTGATGATAATGCCATTACCGTTCTCCAGCCCCCTGATTTTATTTTTAGAAGATCCGACAACTATCCTGACACAGGGGGAATTATATCTGGTGATATTGAGCACGCGCTTAGAGAGGTTTCAAAAAAAATAGTGGAAGATGATGCAGCTGGCGTCTCCAGGATGAATACTCGCAATCAACTCATTGAGTTTATTTTAGATAATACTTCATTACAGGAGCATTCGGACAGCGTGGCCTCTCTTGGAAATTGGCTTGATTTTGTTAATCGAATTAGCCTAGATTCTAATCTAGACACAGATAAGTTTTTTCTAGAATTTATACGGGAGTTATCCGGTAAGGATAATAATATATTAAATACAGCATTTATCATCGATAATGATGTTCAGGTTTTCAATAGCTTTATAAATGTATTAGAAGCTTCTTTGAATAAATTAGATATAATAAAAAAGCTCTCCATTACAGATTTTGGAAAATATCTTTTAAAAATATCAATGCCCCTTATGCTTTTAAAAAATACACTTTCCAAGGGTGAGTTGAATGATTTGAACTCCTTCTTTTTGGACACAATGAACAAAGATTTTTTTAACATTACTGATCAAGCGTATACATCATCTTACCCCGATGAAGAAAAATCAGAAGATGAAAAAATGAAACTTGCCAGAATGAATACTTGTCCAGAGGATCTGCTGCCTCAGTTAAACTTCATACTATTACAGGCAAAACTTGGTTTAGCCAAGTTTACACTAGATGATAATACAACAGCTAAATACATTTTAGCTGCAATACGTAGTGATAAATCAAATAATTATGACTTCTTACCTACTATATTCAATGTCAGCGATTTTAATGATTACTTTGAAGAGATTTTAAAGTTTCCTGCACCCCTCAAAGAATCTTTTTTAATGATGTCTCCACATTGGACAGCGGGTCAGATTGAAATCAAAGCAGATGGCACTGTCAATATTTTCATTTCAGACTCTCTTGGCCTAGAGGAGAATGATTCATATTGGTTTAAGTCCATCTTAAAGTCAGACAATTTTCTGAAGCTTTTTAATGATCGAACTATCAATATTTATTATGCTTTGGAAAAACGCCAAAACAGTGATGAGGGTTGTAAAGTTTATGCTTTAGATGACGTCAGACACTTCCATACCATGGAGCAATACATGGAAGAAGACAGTTTAATGGATTATCTAGAGCATAACACGACAGAAAATGTTTTAGCCTTATCTGGTAATGTTGATGTAAAATTTTGTAACTTGCCAGACTCCCTATTACGTACTATGCAATCTAAAAAAGCTGATGCTTTGTTTCATGATGTAAGTGTAAATAAAAAAGGAGAAACAGCTTCAGAATCGATAAAACAAGACTTCCAACTCAGCTCGAATAGCAATAGGCTTGAGAATCATAGGATTCATCGAAAGTATCAAAAAATGGTAAGTCGATTAGAGAATCATCTATCTAAAATTCTCGAGTCTGAAGATCCTCACCAAGCATTTAGCCAATTCAATGCTCAAGCAAACAAGCATACACTTTCAGGCTTAAAAGCACGAAGAGAGAAACGCCTTGAGAAAAAAGAAAATATATCCTTAAGTAAGCACTATAAGGCTGAGAGTCTATCTTTTCGAGAGGAGGTTTCAGAAACTAAAAAATCAAACAGAAGTAGGTCCGGTTCTACCCCCCCCAGAAAATAATTGAAACAACAGGTTTGAAGTGTAAGTGGTGGAGGCGGCGGGAATTGAACCCGCTACACCGTATTGTAACCCCGATTATGGTAAACAACAAAAGACCATCAAAGCCTATGTCGGTTCTGGCTTATAGCCTTTTCTATTAAATGCACTAAGTTGTCATTCATGGTCTGGGATTGTCTGCAGATGGTGCCGTTTTGGTGCCGCTGATTTTTGGCTGATTTAACTGGGAAAAATGGTGCGCCCGGAAGGATTCGAGCCTCCGACCCTCTGGTTCGTAGCCAGAATAAGTAAGTTAAATTTAGTTTAAAATCAATCCCTTACGGTGTAATGGCTATTAAAGGTACCGCCTGAAACCACTAGAGTTTACGTAGCTTCAGCATGAGTTTGTTACAAATTTTCTACACGGCATTTCTTTTTTCTGAAGTACCATAGATATCATTTTTATTTCTTTTCCCCACAGCGATAACAGTCACAGTGATTTGTTTATCGTTGGCATGATAGACCAATCGGTAGCCTGATTGACGTAGTTTAATTTTATAACAATTTTTAAGTTGTCCGCTAAGCGCTGCTGAAACAACATGTGGATTTTCGAGACGGCGCTTTAATGTTTTTTTAAATTGTTCCTGTAAGGTTTTTGAGAGCTTTTTCCATTCTTTCAATGCAAGTGGATGAAAAAGAAGTTCATAAGTCATCTAATGTAACCTTAATAGGGGTGGAAGCATCAGAAAGGCGTTGCTTGACTAGTTTTTGTAATTCATTTTCATCAATTAAATCCATGAGCTTCTCAAAGGTCTCTGTAGGTATGAGGTAAGCCGCGGGAACATTATGATTAAGGATAGCCACAGGTTTTCCATGTGCCTCATTTATAACACGGGTTGGATTTTTCTTTAATTCACTGATGCTTGCGACTTGATCTGAATATAAAGTTTGCATAATGAGTATTAGCCTTCATGCGGATAGTGTGACCTAATTATAGTTCTTTTTTTTGGTCTCAGTCAAATATATATAATTACTAACTAGTCACAATAGATTCGTGTTATTTCAAGGCGAGAATGCCCAAGGTTTCGGCTAAGCATGCCTCGAGCTCTACGATCCAAATATTTTTCAAACTTATTTAAATCTTTAAAATTTTTTCCTCCTGCTCGAGGACATAATAATCCTTTTTTTCGTGGATCGAGCGTTTTGGTGAGCTCATGATAACGGCGTTGCGCATAGGCATGTCTTAAGCCATGACATTTTTTAAGGCCCATTTGTTTTGTTTGCAGCTGATAATGGCTTAAGTGTTGCTTATAGGTTCTATGTTGAGGGATTAAAGATTGTCCTAAAAAGATTTGTTGGCTTGTTTTTTGCAACCACGCTCTTTGCTCGTTATTTGTAATTTCAATTAAACCAGATCAAAATCTGTTGTTTAATCTATTGATTGCCTTCCAAAAGAAATTCTTATTATTAAACAAGAGATTTGACCCTGTAGGTTTCTAAACGTATTAGTGCATTGATTGGGAAGCGAGCAAAGGGGCTGTGTCTTCAAGGCGTTTAATTGGTGGAGGCGGCGGGAATTGAACCCGCGTCCGCAAATCCGCTGCCATCAGTTCTACATGCTTAGCCGTGTCATTTTTTTTTAGCCAAAAACGCTCCGACGGGCAGGATAGTTTTTAACGATTCCCCAAGTTTCACTGATTAAAAAGGGACGCTCTAATCAGCTATCTTATCTCTTTTGACCGTTGAGGCGATACCGATAAGCGAGCTCGGTCAACGGGGTACCGCGGTTTATGGCAGTACACGGTGGAATTAAAACAATTGCTTATGCAGCAACTGCCTTATCATTCCAATTTGCATCATTTGCAGTTATGTTTACTTGAGATAAGTTAACGAGGATTCTCAACCTCGGCATGCCCTTCAGGTTTTGTAACCCACGTCGAAACCAGGTCACCCCCATAATGGTACACCTTAATTATATCAGATATGGGAGTAAATTACCATCGTACGGGTGGTTTATACGACTTGGCCTGCGGCAAAACCAGAAGACCAAGCCCACTGAAAATTATAGCCGCCGAGTAAGCCTGTAATATCCAGCGCTTCGCCGATAAAATATAACCCAGAAGTATTTTGTGTTTCCATGGTTTTAGATGAAATTGCATTGCAATCAATACCGCCTAAAGTCACTTCAGCGGTACGATAGCCTTCTGTGCCATCAGGTTTGATTTTCCAATCTTGAATCAGAGCTGTAATACTTTCTAAGGCTTGATTGGATAAGTCAGCGAGTTTTTTCTCGGCAAGTTGTTTTGGGATAAATATATCAACTAGGCGCTTCGGTAAATAAGTAGATAGTAAAGTATTAATTTGTTTTTTAGGTGTGTTTACCCGAGCTGTTTGTAATATATCTAATACATCATGTTCTGGTAGTAAATTAATATGAATTAGCTCACCAGGCGTCCAATAAGACGAAAGCTGTAAAATAGCCGGACCACTTAAGCCTCTGTGTGTAAACAACAGTGCTTCTTTAAAGCTCGTTTTTGAGTTAGATACAAGGCTTGGTACGCCAATGCCAGATAGAGGCGCTAATTTTTGTTTATCTTCTGGATTAAGCGTAAAAGGCACAAGTCCTGCGCGCGTTGGATACACGTGAATACCAAACTGTTCAGCCACATGATAGGCAAATGGGCTAGCACCAAGCGTTGGAATAGAAAGCCCGCCGGTTGCAATGACCAAAGATTTACAGTGGTAAATGCTATTTTGGGTTTTGAGTTCAAAAGTTAAATTAGATAATTGCTTGATAGATTTAATGTGCGTATTTAATTTAATTTTAACATCAGCTTGTTCGCATTCTGCGAGCAGCATATCGACGATTTCTTGAGATTTATTGACGCAAAATAATTGCCCCAATGTTTTTTCATAATAAGCAATGTGGTGCTTTTTAACGAGTTCAATAAAATCCCACTGGGTATAACGCATCAGCGCTGATTTACAAAAATGTGGGTTATGAGACTGATACGCATCAGGATTAATATTAAAATTTGTAAAATTACAGCGTCCACCACCGGACATGAGTATTTTTTTTCCGACTTTATTGGCACAGTCGAGCATTAGTACTTGTTTGCTGCGCTTACCTGCTTCAATAGCGCACATGAGTCCTGCAGCACCTGCACCAATAATTATCACATCAATTAGATTGTTTAGATTTTTCATAGCGCGTGATTGTACCAGCATCTTATTATTAGGGGTAAGTATAAGATTAAGAAATAGCGCATAAATTGGGTTCAGGCGTGTTATCTATAATCAATCTAGGCCTTGGTTTAAGTGTTAGATATTCGGGTATTTGTTTTATTTCTTGATGTCTAACACGATTCAATCGTGCGAGAGCTACAGCGTCAATATGAACTTCAGTCAGTAAGTGAATAAACTCAAAGGTAATGTCGCCATCGAACTGACTGGCTTTTCGCCAAGAGCCACGAATTAAGGCGAAATGCTCTCCAAGTTTTTCGGTATTTTTGTCTAAAGGAAATATAGAGGCAGTGATACCAGCTTGGTCTGTACTGAACGAAGCAGTGCGCGGTAGCGTACGGTCTTTAAATGTAGGTATTAATATGGGTTCTATATTTGGAAAGCAAAAATTAGTCGATGTAGATGTTGAGTTTTTATTAAAAGAACGATCGGGTCGGGTCATTTCATTAATAACATGAGGCGGCAGTAAGCGCTGTAGCAGGCCAATAACAGTAGACCAATGTGTTTTCATGCTTGCCCAATCACTGTTATTGCACCACTGGTTATGGTGATCTAAGTAGTATTGATAGGCATCAAGTAATGGTTGCATATTAAAAAATTGTGCGTTTTTTTCGCCACCTATTGTGTAAGTCGTATCTCCCATGACGTAGCTGATTTCTTCCATCGTATAAGTCACACCAAACGCTAAAAAAGAATGATATTGTTGAGATAAATCAATTTTAATATCATCCCCGAGTTCGTTTTCTGGAAGGCATTGGCATATCATCTGAAGCATGTGTGTATCTTGATAATATAATGCGAGCTTAAAAGCGGAGATGTTTTTGAATGTTCGTCCCGAATAATCCGTAACATCCATGCGTTCGAATAAAAAATCAGGTCGTTGTTGTAGTATTGTTTTTGCTTCTTCTTGACGGCCTTCGGCAATACAAGAAAAAAACCGTTTGTATTTTGAAGTATTTAAATAAGTTTGGAATAATTGACAGGTATTATATTCTGCCCGCACCAATGAAGCCGTATCCTCTATGGGAAGAAAATCAAATATCTCTTTTCCAACTGAATAATTATCTGGAGATAAACGTTGCAATCGATTTTCTTTAATAGGATTAGGCATTTTATTTTTACAAAGTAGTCAAAAAATAATTATACCATAAAACAAGCAGTGTAGTTAAAATAAGTGCACCAATCATATTGTTATATGAATTTGTGATCTCATGGTTAAGACGTGTATGATGCGATTTTCTCTAAGTGTAAGCTGAATATCATGACAAATTCTGAGCAATTATTTAAAGCCGCTAAAAAAATTATTCCAGGTGGGGTTAATTCACCTGTGCGTGCATTTCAGGGGGTAGGTGGTACGCCTTTGTTTTTTGAGCGTGGACAAGGTGCTTATTTATTTGATGCAGATAATAATCAATATATAGATTATGTGGGCTCTTGGGGGCCGCTTATTTTAGGGCATACCGATGCACGTGTTGTGTCAGCGGTGACGGAGGTTTTAAACAGCGGTATGAGCTTTGGTGCACCAACGGCCCTAGAAACAAAACTTGCCGAGATAATTAATGCTGCAATGCCAGCACTTGAGAAAATACGGTTTGTAAATTCAGGCACTGAAGCCACCATGACAGCTATTAGGCTTGCTCGCGGTTATACAAACAAATCTAAAATTTTAAAATTTAAAGGCTGTTATCACGGGCATAGCGATAGTTTATTAGTAAATGCAGGGTCTGGCGTGTTAACGCTTGGGATTCCTGCGTCACCTGGTATTTTACCGAGTACGGCAGAACAAACACTGGTTGCTGATTTTAATGATTTAGACGAGACCAAAGCTTTATTTGAAGCGCATGGCGCTGATATTGCAGCAATTATTGTTGAACCTGTTGCGGGGAACATGGGCTTTGTATTGCCTAATTTTGATTTTCTACCAGGCTTGCGTGAATTATGTGATCAATATGGTGCGGTTTTAATATTTGATGAAGTCATGACAGGCTTTAGAGTGGCACACGGTGGTGCGCAAGCAATTTATAATATTACGCCTGATCTCACGACACTCGGTAAAATTATAGGGGGTGGGATGCCCGTCGGGGCCTTGGGTGGCAAGGCTGAAATTATGGATTATTTAGCGCCAGAAGGCCCTGTGTACCAAGCAGGGACATTGTCAGGCAATCCACTTGCGATGGCCGCAGGCATCGCAACGCTTGAAGCGTTACAGGCACCAGGTTTTTATGGAGCGCTTGCAGAAAAAGCAAAATTACTCGTTGAGGGTTTGATTGCTGCAGCGACAGCATTTCAAATACCACTCCAAGGCAAATCGCTTGGCGGGATGTTTGGGTTTTGTTTTACAAATAACACTGAGATTAAAAATCAAACAGACGTCGCTGCTTCAGATGATGCAGCATTTCGTTGTTTTTATCATGAAATGCTTAACGCCGGTGTTTATTTTGCACCGTCTCGTTTTGAAGCAGGATTTGTTTCGAGCGCGCATAGCATCGATGATATTCAAAATACGATTGATGCTGCTGAAGGTGTTTTACGTGATTTGTGTTGACAGTAGATATACATTTATGTATATTTAATTTAAATACAGATTAATATTGGGGATGTTATTATGGCACAAGCACATCGTAAAGATAGCGCGATTAATCTTCGGGCTTTGCCAGCTCAAAAAAAGCTGATTGATATGGCGGCATCTTTATCGCATAAAAGTCGTTCTGATTTTATGTTGGAAGTTGCTTGTAGAGAGGCTGAAAATGTATTACTTGATCAGCGATTATTTCTTATGGAAGACGAAGCCTATCAAGCCTTTATTACGTTGCTCGAACAACCTGTCGATGAAAATCTGGCGCTTAAATCATTATTAAAAAGCAGTAGTCCATGGGAGAAATAAGTCGTCCGGAGTTAATTACACGTGATCATCAACTGAATGATTTTAAATCGGGCGAAATGGTTTTAGATCATTGGTTAAAGCAACGTGCTATAAAAAATGAGACTGAAGGGGCTTCAAGAACGTTTGTTGTTCATGAAAACAAGCGAGTGATTGGATATTATGCTTTAGCAACAGGTAGTGTTGCTTTTGACAAAGCACCTGGAAAGGTTAAGCGAAATATGCCTAATCCTATCCCTGTTATGGTTTTAGGTCGATTAGCGGTTGATAAAGCTTGGCAAAAACAGGGTATTGGCAGGGGGCTTTTAAAAGATGCAGTTTTGCGAACGTTAAAGATTTCACAAGATGCAGGTATTAGAGCACTATTGATTCATGCTATTTCAGAGTCTGCTAAGCATTTTTATAAACGTTATGGATTTATTGAATCACCGATTGATTCAATGACGCTGATGATGACGATGCGCGATCTTGAGAAATCCATTTAAAAGCATTATAACCCAACCCAACGGATAAACTGATGTGTGGTTTTGAGTTGTTTGGGGGTGCTTTTATCAAACGTTATCGTATATTTTTTTGAATTGGGCTGAATACTAACCTGCTTTATTTTACCGAAATTAATAAATTTCATTTCTGTTTTCCAATAACGGCCGTGCAAGGTTTTAACATCAGGAACGACAAAAGATATATGTTGAAAGGCCTCAGTATTATTGGCTTTAACCAGGGTTTCAAATTCAGCATCGCTGAGCGCTATATATTCTGCATGATTTATTTGGAGGCGAAGCATGCGTAGTAAAGGCGCTTTGCTATGAAATGTTTGAATATAATTATCTGCAGACATCACCATCAGCGGTTCGTTTTCTTCGCGTTTAGTGGATTTATTTTTTTCAATAAATAAGACATCTGTGCGTGTTTTGGTTGGCTCTTTCAGTGTTGCATCAACTAATTTAGCCTGTGCTATAGATGAAAAATGCCTGCAGTTTAAATATTTTGAATGCGTTATCCATTTTTCTCCCGGATAATAAATCACTAGTAACCCATTGTTTTTAATGGCATTAATCACGGGTTTCTTCATGTCTTTAGATATTGCAGGGCAGCCCCAGCTTCGGCCGGGCCGACCGTATTTTTGAATGAACGGCTCGTTAACATACCAGGCCGAATGCATGACAACAGCGCGACCGCGTGCATAGTCGTTAAAGCCTGCTTCTAACCCATCGAGTCTTAAAGCAAGGCCATGTCGGCCATTGTAAGATTGGTCGGTTTTATATACACCAAGGCTGCTTGCCTTGCTATTATGCTTGTTTGAAAACTGATTGGTTAATAATTTCCCTGACGTGATGCCATGCGCAACATAGGTATGAAAGAGTATTTTGTTTTTTCTTAAATCAAAAACCCATAGACGTTTTTGATTAGAAGGCAGTGAATAGTCAATGACAGTTAAAATTTGATTATGC
>JASJHH010000149.1:0-3222 GCA_033791145.1 Legionella sp. | reverse complement strand
ATTTATCGGGATTATTCGCAAAAACTTTATTTATTATTTATATATGCTTTATGTTAATAAAGTCGCAGTTAAATAGTGTATTATTTTCAAGGGATTGTTGTAAGAAAGGCTTTTAAATGGGTATTCTCAGCGCAGGCTTCTAACATGTCCTGCGCTGAGAATTAAGTATAGGTGTAAATAGATTAAAAATGAGAAAAGTGTTTTGTTTTTGCAAACATTTGTTAAAATATATTTATCAAACACTTATTTCAATAAATTTGCATAGGCCATTTTCAATTTCATTGATTTTAAATTCTGTTCCTTTCGGAACTGCTTCGGAAAGTTTGATCATGTCTTCTCTAGACCTGTATGTCAAGTACCATTCATTGCCAAATTCCATGAGCGTTTTATGATGATGTCCGTCAAGAGAAAGATTTGCTATGATTATTTTCCCATTTGGTTTGCTTTGGCTTATAAGGTGTTTAATAACAAACTTACTTGTTTTAAGGTCAAAGTAATCAAACAATCCGGATGCGTATATCAAATCAAAGTTTTCATGGATTTTATTTCTTGATAAATGCCTCAAGTAGTTTCCAATAGTTTGATGAATGAAATCAATATCCATGTTGCTCTCTGTTTTTATGCGGTTTTCATATAACTGTTCCTGGGAGAATTTGAGTGCTTCTACTTCCTGATCTAACAGAGTAATATCCACCCTGTCTGATATTTTGGGATATTTTTTTTGCAACAAGTCAAATTCAATGGCTGGTCCAGATGCAATGCTTAACACTTTCAGACTTCCCTTTTTTTCTGTTTCATTTTTTATTTTTTCTAAAAAATAATCTGTTCGTTTGCGAACAGCCCTTGAGATTGGTGCGGAAGTTGAGTATTTATGCACAAGTTTTCCAAATAGAGTTTCGCCTTCAAAATTGTTTTCGTGTACCATTCGGATCATTTCGTAGTCTCCTGCATAGCCTGATGGCTTAAAGTAGACTCTGTGATTAAATGGTGATGCCAAAATATAAGATAATAGATTGCTGCGATAATATTGCTTGTAGGAGTCGTATTCATGGGAAGAGAGGTCTAAATTGTTTACAATAGAATCTATTTTCACTACTTTTTCATCCATTTCAGAATAAAAATGTTCAAATATCCTTTCTTTAAACTTTGGGTGTTCCTGGTCAATTTTTATTACTTTCGGTGTCTCAAGGTACTGCTTAAAGTCTTTCAAAAAATAGCGCAGGTCTGAAACGGCGGCCTTGAATACAGCGTCTATTTTGTTATTTAGTGCGTGTTTCTTAATTAAATCTCCTGCTTCGTCAATTATAGAGTTTAATGATTCATGTTCGTCAATTATCCCAACGTTGATCAGTTCTTTTTTAGGTTTGACAACAACTCTAATATTTCCGGTTTTATCTTGGTATGCATTTGATATTACAGCTGTGCCTTCAAACAGGTTTTCATTGTGCATTGTGATTTGGACGTTCTTGAGATGAACACCTGTTTTGAAATTAAGTAAAGCATCTTTCTTACCATGAAATGCGACACTATATTTTGACAAATCAATTAATGATATTTTGTATTTTTTATTTTCTAGAACAAAAATTATAATAGGGTTATTATCATTTTTGGGAATGTATCTCTGGGTGCGTAACTTGTGCTGTTTGTTGGGTAAGTTGCTATAATTGTTCTTTATTTCAACACCTATTTTGAAATAGTTTTCTCCCCGGTTGTCGTAATTAGGCTGATAGTACTTTACGGTTCCGGTAAGGTTGTTTCTGGAACTCCCATTGTTGTTGATATTAAACTGAATAGGGGTATTGGTCATGAAATAGCCTTCAGATTTGGGGACAAGAAAAGATAATCCTTTTTCGTTATGTTCTTGTATCTGATAAGCAGATTTTTTTTGTGTTCCAAAAGAGTGTTTTATTTCAATAAGAGGTGTTTCGTGGTTATCACTGATTCTATTGGTTGCTCTTTTTTCAATTAGCTGCATATCTTTTCCCTTTCTCGAGTTTTTATCGATCAAAAAAAATCAGGGCAGATTTTTAAACTACCGGTTTTTTGGAAATTGAATTAAAGTTCTTTTCGGGTTTAATAAAATTTTCTAATACTTCCTCAATCTTTTGCTCTATTTTTTTTAAAAGTGTGGTGTTGTTGAGAGAAGCTCCCAGTTTTTCTGTGCTTTCCCTCAGGGTGTCTAAAATTTCATCGAATTCTCTGTTGTTCGCATTACTATGCTCAGCTTCTTTTACACCGTGGATTTCGATCAGCCTTTCAAGACTTGTTTTTACTTCAATAAGTAAGAAAACTTTGATTTTTTCTCTAACGTTGGGGTCGCAGGTTTCTTTTGAGATTTCTTCTGTGAATTGAAACAGTGATGGTTCATCAATCAGGATTGTTTTTTGGATTGCTTTTTTTTGTGAGTCTGTCAGGTTTTTAAATTCAATGCCATACTGTGTATTCCCGTCATTCCCCTTGTTTTTTTTGTGCCATCGGATTTCTCCGCTAATTTCCTGGTTATGGAGAAGCGGAATTCCTATATTCAGGTCATTGAATTCTCTTTCTTCAATGTTCTGAATCTCAATGCGTACACCTGAGGCGCTTATATCCTTTATAGATCCGGTGACCGCGTCTAAATCTTTTATAAAGCTGACTGCAGAGGCTGGGACTCTAATGTTTGTCCTTTTATTTGTTAAGATCTCTTTATTTTGCATTGGTGCTGTTGACCTTTTAGTTATTATTTAATTAGGTATAAAGCAAAAGGTGTGCCTGAAATTGTAATAAAGTCGGGAAAGTGCAGGGTGTGCATGGTGTGTGGTTATAACTTACTGATATTGCATGTAAATTTTAGTTGAAAATTGATTTGGATTTTTATTTTAACAACTTACGGATAAGAAATTTTTGAGAACAGGCGGGTCTTGCTAAAAAAAAACCGGTTAAAGTCATTTTATTGACACGGTTGGTCGTTTGTCGTTGAGGGTGTTTGCGTTTGTTAATAAATCAGATTATAAACAAAAGGTTAAAAAATGATTTCAAGTGTTTGATAAAAATCAGTAGCAGCCTGAATTTGGTGGAGAGCTAATGCCAGGGAAGGTTAATATAAAGATGTGAGAGAGAGAAAATCCTTTGGTTTTGAACATGGCAATTAATAAGCAGTAGTATAGCGTGGAATTTCCAAAACTTATTCTTGAAGGGCTTTCTTTTTTACAAGAGCTTTACAGCCTTCAATTATTATCCACA
>JASJHH010000148.1:0-3708 GCA_033791145.1 Legionella sp. | reverse complement strand
TTTAATAGTGTATGGGATGCACTGGAAAGTGATTCTGTTAAAGCAGAAAACATGAAATTACGTTCGTCTCTAATGATTGCAATTAACGAAAATATCGAAGAAACTGGATTAACCCAGATTGAAATAGCCAGGATACTCCATATTACACAGCCACGAGTTAGCGCATTAACGAAAGGGAAAATTGAAGAATTCCGTGTGGATACGTTAATTAATATGGTTCACAGGCTGGGTTTACACGTTACTATGAAAATAGCAGCCTGAACTCAAACTTAGATTCAAGTTACTGGTGATTATGACAGTGATCACCGGTATCGGGCTAAAATATTAGCAACTCGCTACATACAGGCTATCGAACAAAGCCCACCCGGGGAAATCTTTTCAAATCAGCTTAGACATATAGAATTCATTGATATAGGTATCATCAACTTTTATGGAATCTCTTTTTATTCCCTCCACCTCAAACCCACATGATTTATAAAGACCGATTGCTTTTTCATTGTGCTCCATAACAGTTAATTCGATGCGATGAAACTGATTTGATTCCGCCCATACAATCAGCGTGTTAAGTAGCCTATCTTCAATAGATACTTTATTCGGTTTACCCTTACGCACTAATGTTTAACTTGCAGCCCCCTGCGTCAATCAAGGCCTTTCGTTTTATCGCAACCCTCATCTTCTGCAGCGCCTTTATTCTGTTTGTTTTTCCTAAAAAAATATTGCCCTATTTTTGACCGCATCGATTGAGATTTACTATCAGAGGCGCTAAAAATTTCTTTTGCCCTATCAGATAAAGCTTTTGATTGTCTATCTAAAGTACTCACTAAAATGGCTTGGCTTTTATTATCAGGAAACATATTATTTAAATCCGGACTTAGAGAATTCAACAAACACTGCGTGTTTTCTTCTTTTAACTCACAAAATAAAGCCGCTAAATTACGAACATCTTTCACTGTTTCTTTTAAATGGACCTTAAAAACATCAACTGCTAAGATACCATCGCATTGGTTTTTGTTTAAGCGGTTAAGAACAAGTACTAAGCTCGAGGTATCTCTAAAAATAGCATCTAACGTATGAGCATCGAAAAAAGGTAATATTTCTTTATACAGAGATTCATACCTACTTTCGTTGATATCTTTCAATACATTGCCTAGGTAAGCACTTTTTCCAATGCTTTCTTTTTGTTTGGCAACACCATACTGAATTAATTTAACCATTAATTTAAAGTGGTTGTATTTGCAGGCAAGCTGAAATGGTTTTTGGCCTGATGTATTTTTTTGATCCGCATCCGAGACATATTGAAGCAATTCCTGAGCCACCTCAATATGGCCACCTTTTGCGGCAGAATGCAGTGCTGTATTACCTGATTTATCGGTTTGATTCACATCAGGAGCAGATTCAAGTAGTGTCTGAAGCACCTCAAGATAACCTTCTTCTGCAGCAGAATGCAGTGCATCTTGAAAATTCCTATAGCCATAATCAAGCAATAGCTTAATGATTTCTATATTTCCATAATATGCTGCAGATGCAAGTAGATTTTTATCAGGTGCAATCGGTTTATTACAACTTACTTCAAGATCAAGTAAGCGCTTAACTATCTCAACCTGTCCATGGCGAATAGAAAAATCAAGCGTATTTCTTCTATCACATAGTATATATGCACTGTCAGGATTCTGATTGATTATCAGCTTAACTGTCTTTATACGGTTTTTTTCAATCGCATGGAAAAGCCAATTATAGTAAGAATTAAATTTAACCTCTAGCTTAGGCGTGGTCACAACATGTAGTTTCTTCCATGCTTCAGAAGCATAAAAATCTGTTAAATGACTTATCAGTTCATCGCTTGGCTCGCCTAAGACATATATTTCTGAGTCAAGAGGAATATATTTGTCTGGATCATAGGGCGGTTTATCTTTGAAATAAAAGCCTTTCGCTGCACGTGCTGCACAAGCCGCACAAGATAAATCGGCTGCGTATTCGGTAGAAAGATAGTTTTGATCGACAGTAGACCAACATTCATCTTTATTTTTTTCAGGATCAAAATTAAGCGCTATTCCATGTTGATATGGCGCATCACATGAACCCAATAGAATAGATACGCGCTCTTTCTGTTGAATCAATACATCCGTTAATGCGACTAAATAATTTTCAATATCTTCTTGATTTGAAACATGTGTTAGTCCAAATTGTTTAAGACAAGTCGGCGTTATATCCACATCTGAATCTTCTAGTTTTCCTGGTAAGATTAAGTCTTTAGCTGCTACTGCATCCTGTGAAAGATCTGCTTTTTCAGGAAAAAACGCTTTATACTCTTCGGCGCGATGTATTAGTTCTATGCCTTCAAAAAAAGCCCTAATATCAAAACGACTAAACGCATCATCCTCCGCCGCATTTTGTTCAATTTCAGATGACTCTTTTTGAAGTTGCTGAAAATAACGCTCATCTTTTTCTTTAATAAACTGAAGACGCTGATAAAACGTATCCATATCATGTAATAAAAAAGCTCTCATCCCCATAACTGCAATACCAAAACACCGTCCAGGTCCAGAATAAAGGCGATTTTGATCGTAGCCTGATTTTTTTATTTTATCTAACAGCCACATCTTGTCCTTATCTAACCGAGTAGGGAAACTGTAGATAATTTTATTGGATTTTTTAACGGGCATAATTGACTGCTTTTAAATATAAATATATTTTATATTATAGGCTTATATGATCACAAAACAAGCGCTGTGCATTCACATTAATCGCTTTGTTCGTGTGAGCATTTGAAATCAAAATACTTGCTTAGTTAGGTGTCTGTTTTTTCGGAATAAACGGTTTAACATCAGCTGTTTCTGTTGAATCAGCTTGAGAGGCTTTTCTAATTGCTGCTGTTTTTTCTTTATATTGAACACTTTTTGTCACATTGGATACGCTTTCTTCAACTTTTTTTACCAGCTGATAACTTTTACTTTTTCCCGAAAGCCAAGTTTTTACGCCATGTTGACTGACAAGCGTACGCTTTAAATTTGCAATGACATTGGGAACTTTCTCCACATCACCTGCTTTTATACATTGAATAATCTCTGATAATCCGTTTTTGAGTAGTTCGTTTTTCTCGCTTCTATTTGCGCTCACCTTCTCACCACGCACCTCAGTTTTTTCATTATAGTCTTGAATTAATTTCTCTAACTCGGGTATTGCAGCCTCTAACATATCAAGCTGTTGAACGGATGCTGTATCAAGTATAAATTTATCTAATACAGCATTTTTTAATGTAATCGGTTCTTCTCCTTTAATCATTGCATGCATCACCTGCTGCGTTAACAGTACATTATTATAAGCAATAACATCCTCTAATCCTTTCTCAAACGCTGCTTCATTCTTAAAACGATAAATCTCCGAAAAACCCATATGACTAAATTCTTTCTCTATCTCAGGTATATTAAATGGCTCAGAAAACTCATAGAGTGTATGCCCGCCGCCCATCAAAATGATGTTACAAGCCAATAATCGTGTAAATAAAGGAAGATTTTCTGGTGTTTCCTTGCCCTCTCCTCTTAACTTTGCAATCGCACGTATCTGACATAACATCGTCCCAGAAATAGAGTTAGAATAAGGATGAACAAACTGTTCGAAATTCTTTTCTGCCCACCTTGAACCTTCAACGAAGGTTGTATATTCAGCTGCTTTTAAATAAGGGATTTCTTCTTCACTCATCGCAATATC
>JASJHH010000147.1:0-13038 GCA_033791145.1 Legionella sp. | reverse complement strand
TGAAAAAATTAATCCTAAAAAATAACTAGATAAGCTGCGGTCGCAGTATAACGTGTTTTTTATGAGAAGCCTAGGAGTGTGAGAGTGGGTGAAAGTCAGCAATTAAAAAACGTCGGGTTAAAAATCACTTTACCCCGCGTGAAAGTATTACAAATTTTAGAGCAATCCCAAATGCGGCATTTAAGTGCGGAAGATATTTATCGTGGGCTGGTGGATATGGGAGAAGAAGTAAGCCTTGCGACGGTGTATCGGGTGTTAACGCAATTTGAAGCGGCAGGTTTGGTTTACCGACATTATTTTGAAGGCGGGCATTCGGTGTTTGAGCTCAGTGAAGGCGATCATCACGATCATTTGATTTGCGTGAAGTGTAGAAAAGTACTTGAATTTGTGGATGACGTGATTGAAGCGCGCCAAACTATGATAGCAAAGCGCGAAAACTTTAAAATGACCAGCCACGCATTAATTATTTATGGATGGTGTGCTGCGTGTCAGACCTTGTGAGCGATTTTTTCTTCTCGAATGAGTGCGAGTAATCCAATTGAAACTAGCATCATCAACGGCAGCAATGATAGTGCGTAAATGTAGTTTGCGGCTGAATAACTTGCTACGCCATCAAGCATTGTGCCATCCCATAAGCGATTTAACACAAAACCGACCAAAGGCAAACCAATCATACCACCCACCATGTTGGCTGTGTTCATAAAGCCAAGAGCAGCACCCGAATAAGCATCGTCATGCGTTTCTTTCATAATTGAAAACGCAGGCAAAAAGCAGCTTGAAAACAGGCCAAAAAGAAAAATAGCGACTGACAGTATAAACAGTGGTAAATCTGCAATGTATAAAATACTGCTCATACAAGTGAGCGCCCCAAGAGAGCCAATCAAGAGCGTTGGGCGTTTTTTTGTAAAATAGCTTGTAATTAATCCAGTTAAAGGCCCGCCAATCATCCAACCTAAAAACAACAGTGAGATAAGGCTTCCGGCTGCGGGTCTATCTAAATTGTATGCTTGCATGAGAAACGGTATCCCCCATAAGCCCCCAAAAATAGAGGTGGGTGCAAACATGAGCCCACCATAGCCTGCAATTGCCCAGCTCTGTTTACATGAGATAACTTGCATCAAACCGTGAAGCACATGATGGTCTTTATGCGGACGCTTTATTTCAGACGTAATATGGTCTGTTTCTCTGACAAGCCAGACTACTAAAACACCCAAAATAATACCGAGCACAATCAGGCCGTAGAGTGCGTTACGCCAGCCGACAGACTCAACAACAATAGCGAGCGGTCCGCCGCCCATGAGGCTACCCGTCATGCCTAACGTGACCATTAGGCCGAGCAAAAAAGGAAATTGTTTGGCAGGAAACAAAAGCGTTGTAAGTTTCATGGAACAAATCGCGGCAAAACCTGAACCAACACCAATGAATAAACGCCCAAGTGCTGCTTGATAAAAACCATGACTTGAAACAAATAAAATGCAACCCAGCACACAAAAACCAATGGCGGTTCCAAGCAGTAAACGAACGCTGTAATGATCAGCTAAGACACCGGCTGGAATTTGAATCGGCGCATAGCTCCAAAAAAAAGCGCCCGCTAAAAGCCCCATACCTGCGGCATCAAGGCTAAATGCGCGCATTAAATCTTGTACCATAACGCCCTGTGAGACTTGTAATAAATTTTCATAAAAATAAAAAAAGGCGCCTAAAAACCAAATAAGCCAGGGCAAATAACGGGCTTTATTTGATTGGAGTTTTACATCAGACATATTATTTCATCCATGCTAGGAGGTTTAATTAAAACGTAAGATTCAGATTCTACCCGAGCATAGATGCTTGATCCAGTGCTTTGTCACATACTGTTACGAGGTGAATCTGTTTCTTCTATTGAAGATAAAATATGTGCTGCGAATCTCAAATTTCGATATAACCTAGGCGGTTCTGTGGTTGGGGGTGCACCCATAAGCACCATTCCGCCCTCGTCTAAGGGTGTAAATTCAGGAGCGATATATGGTGCTTGCTTGGCTTTATTTATTTTTAAAATACTTGAATTGAGTATGATTTGTTTATCTATTATTTTTTGATCAAAAACAATGACCTCTTCGGGCGCTATAGATGCACTGAGTGCCGTTTCTAAAAGATATGTGTGTGTTTCTGAAAACCTTCCCACGCTTAAATTAAAGTATGTCTTATTTGGGAGTTGCTCGTGATTCAGCGTATAAACAATGACATCAATCCATTGATCAAAGCGCGCTTCTGAGGCACAAATAAAGCTGATATTGAATTGAAGTTGATGATTATCGGCATTTAAAAAAAGATTAAGTGCTTCAGCGCTTAATTGCTCACAGCAAAAAGAAAAACAAATAGACGTATTTGCTAAGTAAGACTGCACTGCATTATCTAATAAAAAATCTCGTAGCACAGAAGCAACGGGCGCATTAAATCGCTCAAACTTAAGCATTAATTGCAGTGTTTCAGACTTATCGAACGCCCAGTTGAGTAATGCTTGTTTTAGTTTAGCCTGTTCAGCTGCTGTGAATGTTTCGAGGTGAATGATAAGGACAACATTTGTTTTAGTTATTATTTGCATCATATATCCCCTTGCTTCACTAAAACCTTATCATCAACTTCAAAAACAGGTCAATATATGCTATAATACTTTCCAATTGTTGAGATTTAAACCAGGAGAAAGTCATGCGCGGATTGCTAAATGTTATTTTTTCGGTTGTTTTTATGTTTACGGTTAGCTCTGTGTATGCGGCTGATGTAAAAAAGGTTGAGCAAGCACTGAGCGATACAGTGATTACGACCAAAATCACCACGAAATACACTGAAAACAAAAACTTAAACCCTTTAAAAATCACGGTGACAACCGACCATGGCATTGTTAATTTAAGTGGGCATGTCAAAAATAAAGCCGCAATGATTGAAGCACTGCAGCTTGCGAAAGAAACCAATGGGGTTAAATTGGTTCGGGCTAAAAAATTACATATTAAACGGGTGAATACTTCAATTACAGATGCTTATATTACCACTAAAGTTGAAGGGGCAATTTTAAAAGCTAAAATTTTAGATGATGAGTCTATTCCTTTGGTGAGTATCAAAGCGAGCACGAATAACGGCATTGTGACCTTATCTGGCGAAGTAAAAAATAGTGAGTCTCTTGCGCCATTACTTAAACGCATTTTAGCAGTCAAAGGCGTAACGCAAGTGGTTTCTCATTTACATGTAGCTAAGAATAAAGCCTAAAAACATCCATATTTGCGGCACACTGCAATAAAAAAGCGATGCTTGTTTTATAAATTCCAGGTATATTCTCTTTTTTTAAGATTAAGAGGTGACTATGCTTGCAACTTCCCAAATAACATTTTTTCACGAAAAACCAACGCTGGTTAGTATTCTCACTGGAATGGGGTTAGATGAAGTGAGTGAGGAAGACGTGTGTAAAGGTGCTCGTTTTGATTTTACTACCCAGAAATATTTGGATATACAAATTGAACTTTTGCGAGAAGCACTAGCTGGTCCAACCATACCTGATGATGTAGAAGTTTCGGTTCTAGATGAACATGACGTGATTGAAGTGTTAAACTCGAGTGAGTTAAAGCCATCTGTTCCTGGTACATTGTGTAATAGGCGACATTCAAATGACAACCTATTTCCACCAGCTGCCGAAAATGAACTGCCTTTAGAACCTATTGATGAAGGGGAAGAACCAAGTGACGGCCATACATATTAGAGGCGCCAAAACCCATAATTTACAAAATATTGATGTCAGCTTGCCCCGTAATCAGCTCACTGTGATTACAGGGCTTTCAGGTTCGGGTAAATCATCACTCGCATTTGATACGTTATATGCAGAAGGGCAGCGACGCTATGTGGAGTCGCTGTCGTCATATGCAAGGCAATTTTTATCCATGATGGATAAGCCGGATGTTGCTTCTATCGAGGGGTTATCACCGGCAATTGCAATTGAACAAAAAGTAACATCACATAATCCGCGCTCAACTGTTGGCACAACCACTGAAATTTATGATTACTTAAGGCTGTTGTATGCCCGTGTCGGTGAGCCGCATTGCCCGAAGCATCAACTCAAATTACATGCACAAACCATTAGCCAAATGGTTGATCATGTATTTAATTTACCAGAAGACAGCAAAATTATGTTACTCGGGCCTGTGATTCGCGGTAAAAAAGGCGAGCATGAGCAAGTGTTCAAGCGTTTGCAAGTATTGGGTTATGTGCGTGTGCGTGTGAACGGTGAATTATATGATTTAGATGCACCACCAGAACTTGAGCGCTATAAAAAACATACCATAGAAGTGGTCGTCGATAGACTCAAAGTGCGTCAGGATGCAAGCACGCGTTTAAGTGAGTCGTTTGAGAATGCACTACATGTTGGTGATGGACTCGCCGTGATTGCATCGATGGATGGTTCACATAAAGATTTAGTTTTTTCTTCTAAATTTGCGTGTTCTGAGTGTGGCTACAGCCTTGAAGAATTAGAACCCAGATTATTTTCGTTTAATAGCCCGGCTGGTGCATGCACGCTGTGTGATGGGCTTGGGATTGAAAAAAAGCAGGTAAAAATTGGGCCTGAAGATAATCCAGAGCTTAGCTTTCGGCCTTGTACGCGTTGCGAGGGCACGCGTCTTCGGCCTGCAACGCGCAATGTTTTGGTTGACGGGCGCCGTATCACCGATGTGGTGGCGTATCCGATTGACGAGGCGTATCAATTCTTTAAAAATTTAATATTGCCGGGTGCTAAAGGCGAAATTGCAGCTAAAATCAATCAAGAAATTATTGCAAGGCTTGGCTTTTTAGTTGAAGTTGGGCTTGATTATTTATCGCTCAATAGGCGTTCAGAGACACTCTCGGGCGGTGAGGCACAACGGATTCGCTTAGCGAGTCAAATTGGTTCAGGGCTTGTGGGGGTGATGTATGTGCTTGATGAGCCATCCATCGGTTTGCATCAGCGTGATAATGCGAGGCTTTTAAAAACGTTATTACAGCTTCGCGATTTAGGAAATACGATTATTGTGGTTGAACATGACGAAGAGGCGATTCTTGCAGCCGATCATGTGCTTGATATCGGGCCGGGTGCCGGTATTCATGGGGGGCATGTGGTTGCTTCTGGCACGCCTAAAGATATTATTCAATCTAAAAAATCACTCACGGGGCGTTATTTGTCCGGTGATTTAAACATTGAAGTGCCGGCTCATCGCACGCAATATGACGCGGAGCGCGTGATTAAACTGGAAGGCATTACTTGTCATAATTTAGATAATGTATCTGTGGATATCCCGATAGGACTAATGACCTGTATTACAGGGGTGTCAGGTTCGGGTAAATCAAGTTTAATCAATGATACGCTGTATCCTTTGGCGCGCATGAAATGTTATCGCAGCCAAATCGCGATGATTTCAGACGTGCGTCATGTAGAAGGGCTTGATAAGTGTGACAAAGTAATTGATATAGACCAAAGCCCCATTGGGCGCACACCGCGTTCTAATCCAGCAACGTATACAGGGCTTTTTACGCCTATTCGAGAGCTTTTTTCGAATACACCTGAGGCGCGTGCGCGAGGTTATAAAATCGGACGGTTTAGTTTTAATGTGCGTGGCGGACGTTGTGAAGCATGCCAAGGGGATGGCTTAATTAAAGTTGAAATGCATTTTCTGCCGGATACCTATGTGATTTGTGATGTGTGTCGGGGTAAGCGGTATAATCGCGAAACGTTAGATGTTCAGTATAAAGGCAAAAATATTCACGAAGTGCTTGAAATGACGATTGAAGAAGCCTGTGAATTTTTTGATGCCGTGCCGGTTTTAGCCAGAAAATGTCAAACACTCATGGATGTAGGATTGTCTTATGTGCACTTAGGTCAAAGTGCAACAACGCTCTCAGGCGGTGAGGCGCAGCGCATGAAGCTTGCACGTGAGCTTTCAAAGCGTGGGACAGGTGAAACGTTATATATTTTAGATGAGCCGACCACAGGCTTGCATTTTCATGATGTGAAGCAATTATTACAAGTTTTATTTAGGTTGCGTGATCAAGGCAATACGATTGTTGTGATTGAGCATAATCTAGATGTAATTAAAACCGCTGATTGGTTGATTGATTTAGGGCCTGAAGGTGGAAACCGCGGAGGTGAGGTACTTGCTTCGGGCACGCCTGAGCAAGTCGCCCTATGTAAGCGTTCTTACACGGGGCAGTTTTTAGCGCCGTTATTGGCATGAGAGGTTTATAATGCGAATGGATTTATCGTTTTCAGATTTAGGTATAGGCGTTGGCGAAGAAGATGATACTTTGCCAGAGGCGCAAGGTTATGAAATTGATTGTTATAATAATGAGCTTCATTATTATGGGCCTTATCCACCTGGGGCTGTGGATTCGTTAACGCGTCTTTTAGCGCCAAATTTTTTTCCAGATCATGACGCGCTATTGATTCGTCGTGCTCGCTTGTATTTTGCACTTTTAGATTATCCAAAAGCAAAAGAAGATTTAGATTGTATTTTACAGAAAAATTCAAGACCTCGGCATCGAGCTGCGTTGTTTTTGCGGAGCATGGTTTTGTATGACTTAGACAGCCATGCTGAAGCCTTAGCTGATTTAAGCTTGTGTTTACCCGATACGTTGTCTGATTTTCTTCTGGTTGAGCGTTGTTATTATAGCGCGCGTATTTATTTGAAAAATGATTTACTAGAGAACGCATTGGTTTATGTTGAGAAATTACTCGTAGATAATCGCGCGTTGCTTAACACGCATGAGAGCGGTGTTGATGTGACGGATGTACTGGATTTGCGGTATCAAATTTACGTAAAACAGGAAAGGTTTTCTGAAGCATTGCTTGATTTGACCGCGTTATTAGAGCAAACCAAACTATCCCACCCCAAACATTACGATTTTTTATTGGCACGTGCCGAGATTTATATTGGGCAGAAAAAAGCAGATGCTGCGCGCATAGATTTAGATGAATACTTAAATCAATTTCCAAAGCATAGGAAAGCATTAACGTATCGGCATGATTTGTGTAAAGCAGAGCACACGCAGGAAGAAGTACTCAGGCAGGGGGTCAATAAAAACAACTATGTGGCATTTCAACAGGCTTTGGCCAATGCAAAGAAGAATGAGAGGCAGATGGCATTAGATAAACATGCGTTGTTTTGCCTTGATAAATTATCGCCCGAAACATTACCTTCTTTGAAAACGCTGAGCATAATGTCAATTTTTGAAAATGAGCCTGATTTATATGCGACAGGTGCTGTTTTAAACGTAAGAGACAAGCCAGAGCTTCAAAGTGTTTTGCATGACTCAGGGATTAACTCTATAACGCTTGCAGCAATGCATCAAAGACTTCGTCCAAATCAAGCCTGTGCTGATACTGTTTTTGATCAAATGGCACGCAAAGAAGAAGATTCGCATGTAGATAAACGTCCAAAATACTGATGCATTTTAAGTTGGTTTAAATTGATGTATACTGCGCTGCCTCTTTTGTATTTATTGATTTTATTAATATTGAGATAAAAGAAGTGCTTTATCTGGTCGCAAGATAAAGTTTTTAATTTTTTGGAGAAAATTCATGTCAGAGATTATGTTAGAAGCTGAAACCCGAGCGTTAATTGGGAAGGGTGCGAGCCGCCGCCTACGCCGTCTTGATGAAAAAGTACCGGCTGTAATATATGGTGGTGATAAGCCATCACAGGCGATTCAATTTTTACAAAAACACATACAAAAAGCGTTAGAATCTGAGCGTGTTTATTCAAGTGTATTTGAAGTTTCGGTTGAAGGTAAAAAAGAGCGTGTGATTTTAAAAGATTTACAACGTCATCCATATAAAGCAATTATTTTACATGTGGATTTACAGCGTGTATCTGCTAAAGATGTTTTGGTTAAAATTGTACCATTACACTTTATGAATGAAGCTGAAGCACCAGGCGTTAAAGAAGGTGGTGTCGTTAATCACACCATGACAGAAGTTGAAGTGCGTTGTGAAGCACGTCATTTGCCAGAATTCATCGAAGTTGATTTGGCCAAATTTGCAATGGACCAAGTGTTGCATTTATCTGAGCTAAAATTAGCGAAAGGAGTTGAGTTAAGTATTGATCCAACTGAAGGTGATCATGACCACCCTGTTGTGAGCGTGCATGAGCCTCGTGTGGTTGTTGAAGTAGAGCCTGAAGTTGAAGTCGAAGAAGGCGAAGACGCTGAAGAAGGCGAAACAAAAGCTGAAGGCGAAAGTAGTGAAGAATCTTCAGCTGACGCTGAAGATAAACCAGCTGCTGAATAAGTACTGAGGGTTTTATGACGATTAAACTCGTTGTTGGACTACAAAATCCGGGTGCCTCATACGAGCGCACCCGCCATAATGCGGGTGGATGGTTTGCCCGCGCGTTGGCAGAGCAGTTGGGTGTCACGTTTCGTCCTCATAAAAATTTTCATGGGGAAGTGACATCAGCTGAGCTCAACAATCAATTATTTTATATTTTACTGCCCAATACGTTTATGAACGAGTCAGGTCGTTCTGTGCGGGCTTTATGTCAGTTTTATAAAATTCAGCCTGAATCAATTTTGGTTGCACATGATGAATTAGATTTGCCGGTTGGCACGGCACGCCTTAAAACAGGCGGTGGTCATGGTGGGCACAATGGCCTGCGTGATTTAATTGCCCATGCAGGGGGTGCTAATTTTCATCGTTTGCGTGTAGGTATTGGGCATCCGGGTCACAAAGATTTAGTGCATGATTATGTTTTGGGTAAGCCATCACAAGCCGATAAACAAGCAATTGATAGCGCGATTTCAGATGCAGTACAAGTCATGCCTGATGTGATTTCAGAGCAATTTTCAGCAGCAAAGCTTGCTTTACATACGAAAAAAGAGGAATAAGTATGGGTGTACAATGCGGTATTGTCGGTTTACCAAACGTTGGAAAATCAACGTTATTTAATGCGTTAACCAAAGCAGGTATTGAAGCCTCAAATTATCCTTTTTGCACGATTGATCCACATGTTGGTATGGTCACCATACCGGATCCTCGCATCGAAAAAATCTCAGATATTGTATCACCTGAGCGTGTAATACCTGCTGCAATGGAGTTTGTGGATATAGCGGGGCTTGTTGCAGGGGCTGCCAAAGGTGAGGGCCTTGGAAATAAATTTTTAGCGAATATTCGAGAAACCGACGCTATTTTACATGTGGTGCGTTGTTTTGAACAAGAAAATGTTATTCATGTGCATGGTAAAATAGACCCACTCAGTGATATCGAAACAATTAATACAGAGCTTGCCTTGGCTGATTTAGAGACCGTTGATAAGGCGTATCAAAAAGCCTCTAAAAATAGCAAAAGCGGCGATAAAGAAGCGATAAAAGAAAAGGCGTTATTAGAAATAATTAAACTGCATTTAGAAGCAGGCCTGCAAGTGCGGGCACTACCTAATCTTTCAGAAGTAAGCCATATATGTAAGCGCTTTGGTTTGCTTACAGCAAAACCAATTTTATATATTGCAAATATTGATGATGAAGGCTTAGCTGAAAGTGATGCGTTAACAAAGCTGCGCGCGCTGGCAAAAAGCGAAGGTGCGGGGATATTACCTTTGTCGCTTGAAACAGAAGCAACTTTGTCTGACTTGGATGATGCTGAGCGTGCTGAATTTATGTCTGACTTAGGTTTGGAAGAGCCCGGGTTACATCAAGTGATTCGAGCCGCTTACGCACTCTTAGGGCTTGAAACATATTTTACAGCAGGTGTACGTGAAGTACGTGCTTGGACGATTCCAGTGGGTGCAACAGCACCTGAAGCTGCCGGTGTCATTCATACCGATTTTCAGAAAGGCTTTATTCGTGCAGAAGTAACGGCATATGATGATTTTATTGCCTGCAAAGGCGAGCAAGGCGCGAAAGCTGCGGGTAAATTACGGCTTGAAGGCAAAACCTATGTGATGAAAGATGGAGATGTAGTACACTTTTTGTTTAATGTTTGATTGAATATTTGATTTTTAAGCTTTAGATGGAGAGGTCGCATGGATGTTGAATCAAATCCGCTATTTCAGTTATTTGATTTAAAAGGTATCGCACTAAATAACCGCATCGTGATGGCGCCACTCACACGGTGTCGTGCAACACCCGGCACAGATGCGCCCCATATTTTAAATGCCGAGTATTACGCGCAGCGTGCCGATGCGGGTTTAATTATTTCAGAAGCAACGCAAATTTCTCCCGTAGGTAAAGGCTACGCTTGGACGCCGGGTATTTATTCACAAGAACAAATAAAAGGCTGGCGTTTAGTGACCGATGCAGTACATGCAAAAAGTGGCGTCATATTCGCACAGCTTTGGCATGTGGGCCGCGTATCGCATCTATCTATTCAGCCAAATGGTGCAGCGCCTGTTGCGCCGTCTGCAATCAAACCGAAAGGCATGAAAACATTTATTGAAGATGGTGGATTTTCTGATGTGGGCACACCACGTGCACTCTTGTTAGACGAAATAGAAGCGACCGTGCTGGCTTATCAAAAAGCCGCAGAAAATGCGATTCAAGCAGGATTTGATGGTGTTGAAATTCATGCAGCCAATGGTTATTTAATTCATCAATTTTTAAGTGATACGTCTAATCATCGAAAAGATGCTTATGGTGGCTCGGTCAATAAGCGCTTGCGTTTTATATTTGAAGTGGTGGAAGCTATTATTTTGGCGATTGGTGCTAATCGCGTTGGTATTCGCTTATCTCCCGTTACCGGTAAAGGCGATGCACGAGATAGCGCACCAGAAAAAATTTATTTCCCGCTGGTTCAAGAGCTAAGTCGACTTGGCCTTGCCTATATACATGTGATTGAAGGCGAAACAGGTGGCTCACGAGACAATCAAGGCTTTAATTTTCATGCCTTACGAGATAGCTTTAATGGCGCCTGGATGGTGAATAATGGCTATACGCGTGCGATGGCCATGGAGGCGATTTCAAGCGGTTATGCGGACTTAGTCGCATTTGGAAAGCCTTATATTGCAAATCCTGATTTGGTCACACGATTCAAACAAAATGCGCCGCTTAATTTGCCGGAGCAATCGACGCTGTATGCCGGTGGGGAGCAGGGTTATACCGATTACCCTGTTTTGTGATATCAGCCTCTAAACTTGTCGTTTTCTTAAAAAACAAAAAAGTTTCGCCTTGTTTAAAACTAGGCAATTTTTTTTGTTGGTTATTTTCAGATTTTAAAAAAGGAGAGGCGTAGGGCATGCTATCTTCTAAGACAAAGCCGTTCGCTTTAAATGCTTCCTCAGTATGTTTAACCAAGGGCGTGCTGCCAATATCGCTTACTTGAATACATGCGTAAGCCTCTTCTTTTAGTAGTGCTGACATGCGATAAGCAAAGCCGTTTAAAAATCCTTCTTGCCAGTTTTTGTAATTTGGATACACTCTGTGTGAGCTTTCATCGCCGGCATAATTTTCAACACCAAAATAAGGGATTGAGGTGGTAATAAAATCGACAGGCTCGGTTAAATTTAAAGCCTCTAGCGTTAATTCTTCAGCGCGAAAGGCGGTCGCTTTAACAGTTCCTTTTTGAAATGGACACAAGGTATTAACCATCAAAGGATAGGCCGCCGTTAAATTTTTATTGGTATCATTGGCTATGATGGTATGAAATAACCCCGTGCTCGCTAACCCAAGTGTTCTATCGCCCCATCCGGCACAAGGGTCAAGAGCAACAAGGCTGTTTGGTATGCGAGGGTAATGGGCGGTAAATTCCCAGGCTATTTTTTTTGCAGCAGCAGGGCTGAAATCTTGAACCAAGTGTCGGTTTCGGTCTATGCTGTGTTTTAGTGTCGAAGAGACGGGTGTTCGAAAATAGCATCCCTGTATATTCTGAGCGCTTTGTAAATAGAGCTTTATATCTTCTCTCAGATTGATTCTGAGTTGAGACCATACTCTGATTTCATCAGATGTTAAGAGAATATAAGCTGACTCTCTTCGAAGTTGATTTGTCTCAGAGATTACGTTCTTTGTGCTGATATAATTTTTCCCAACCTGAATGCGCTCGTGTCCTGTAAAAATAGATGAAACGCCTCTTCCAGGCAAATTCGACAGGTTTTTATTGGATGGCTTTTCCGGGTCAAATTTGAGAAGGTTTAAGAATTCTTCAGCGGCGTATTCCATCGTGAATTCTGGGTGAAGATATCTCATCACTTGCTCTGGCGTTTTTTGCTCATGTAAGTCTTTTTTAATGATGTAAGTCTCCGCGATTTCAATGAGCTCTAGCAAGCGAATCTGTATAATTTTGTCATCTGAATTGAGTTGTGTTTGAGATAAAATTACTTTAGCGCGTTCTAGGGTCAGTGGTTCAGCTAAGTCTGAAAAATGCTCAGGGTATATGTCTACGAGTGGCTCTAAAATGCTTAAGAAGTTCGTATCAATATAATCAACAGATGCTGTTTGTAGTTTCTGAATGAGCGCACGTGTTGCATTGAATATTGTTTGGTTTGGGTAATCTGTTTTGAGCTGTTCATGAGAGCGGGAGTAAGGCTCATATGCCTTTGTGTTGGAAAGAATTATTTCTTCAGCAGCTTCTCTTGCTCGCTCTGTTTTTTCTTTTAAGACAGTATCCCAATACGTTTTTTTAACCCATAGTTTGTTTTTATTTCGTACGACTGATTTATTTTTGAGTTGATATTTTAGCTTGGCTGGGATTGGTTTTTTCGTGATATCTTCTTTTCTTGGTATTACAGTTGTATGTGGTGATCGGCGGCCCATTTTTATAACCTATATACGTACGAGTAAGTCAAATAACGAACAAGTATACATTATGTGGGCAGTGTGTGCAATAAAAATATTTTTGGTTAGTAGCTTCGTAAAATAGCGTACTCTGCTAATTCAATCAGTGCTTTTTTATATGGAGAGTCTGGCAGCATGTCTAATGCTTTTTTAGCTTTTGACACTTCTTTTTCGGCAAGGCTTTTGGTGTATTCAATGGCTTTCGTTGCTTGTAATGCATCTAAAATATTAGGTAGTGCATCCAACGAGCCTTTGGTTAAAGCCTCGCGAATGTGTGTTTGTTGT
>JASJHH010000146.1:0-9660 GCA_033791145.1 Legionella sp. | reverse complement strand
GCCGGCATTTTTCAGCAGGCGCCGATTTAGACTGGATGCAACGCATGGCAGGCTTTAGTGAAGCTGAAAATAAAGCTGATGCCAAAGCACTGGCGCATCTTTTAAGCAGCTTACATCACAGCAAAAAACCAACGATTGCCGCCATTCAAGGCGGCGCTTTTGGTGGTGGCGCAGGGCTTGTTGCAGCGTGCGATATTGCCATTGCTGCGGACACCGCGCAATTTTGTTTTTCAGAAGTCAAACTTGGGCTGATTCCAGCTGTGATTAGCCCGTACGTAGTACGCGCAATAGGCGCACGCGCTGCAAACTGGCTTTTTATGAGCGCTGAAAAAATTAATGCTAAAACCGCATTAAACACAGGCCTTGTGCAGCACGTGGTACCCGAAGAAGAATTGCCGTCTCATGCACATCAATATGCCAGAGGCCTTGCAGCCCTCGCACCTGATGCCATTGCTGCCTCAAAACAACTGGTTGCAGCTGTTGTTCATCAACCGATAGATGAGCGCCTAGCCGATTTAACTGCTGATTTAATTGCAAAAAAACGTGCCTCTACCGAAGGAAAAAAAGGCATGCACGCTTTTTTAAACAAAAAAACACCTGTTTGGGATTAGGATAAATTTATGTTTTCAACGCTTTTAATTGCAAATCGTGGCGAAATTGCTTGCCGCATTATCAAGACCGCAAAACGCTTAGGTATACGTACCGTTGCCGTTTACTCAACGGCTGACGCTAATAGCTTGCATGTAAGTCATGCAGATGATGCCTATTGTATTGGCGCACCAGAAGCTGACGCCAGTTATTTAAATATCGATAAAATTATTCAAGCCGCTGTTCAATCACACGCCGATGCAATTCATCCAGGCTACGGCTTTTTATCAGAGAATCCAGACTTTGCAAAAGCCTGTCAAAAACACGGCATTACTTTTGTTGGTCCGTCTGTTGATGCGATGGAACTCATGGCATCCAAACAACGTGCCAAGCAATGCTTAGAAAAAACCGCAGTGCCTTTAACGCCTGGTTACCATCAGAAAGATCAAACCGAGAAAACGCTCTTAGATGCTGCAACAACAATTGGCTTTCCTGTGCTTTTAAAAGCAGCCTCTGGTGGTGGTGGCAAAGGCATGCGAAGTGTTGCTAAAGCAAGTGAATTTAAAAACGCACTCGCAGGTGCTAAGCGCGAAGCAAAAGCAAGCTTTGGTGACGACACCATGCTCGTTGAAAAACAGATTATTCAGCCACGCCATGTTGAAATACAGCTGATGGCAGATAACCACGGCAATGTGGTGCATTTGTTTGAGCGCGATTGCTCTATTCAACGTCGCCATCAAAAAGTAATCGAAGAAGCCCCTGCCCCTAATTTATCTAGCACTTTAAAGCAAGCACTTGCCGATGCCGCGGTTACTGTCGCAAAAACCATTGATTATCGCGGTGCGGGTACTGTTGAGTTTTTAGTGGACAAAAACAACAAACAATTTTATTTCATGGAAATGAACACGCGCCTGCAAGTTGAGCACCCTGTAACTGAAATGATAACCGGTCTTGATTTGGTTGAGTGGCAGCTACGCATTGCAGCAGGTGAGAAGCTCCCGCTGAAACAAAATCAAATTAAATCAACAGGCCATGCGATTGAATGCCGGATTTATGCAGAAGACACAAGCCAAGGCGGCCTACCTTCAACCGGTACTTTACGTGTGTTTGAGTCACCCAAAGGCGAAGGCATTCGACTTGATACAGGCTTTCAAGACCAAGATAGCATTACGCGCTTTTACGACCCTATGATAGGCAAGCTGATTGCATGGGGCAATACGCGTGAAGAAGCCGTCAAGCGCTTAGCCCTTGCACTGCGTCATACTATATATGGCGGCATTAAAACAAATATCGCATTTCTTAGTGCGCTTATTCAACATCAAGCATTTCAAGATGCCAAGCTTAATACTGAGTTTTTAACAGCGCACGCGATTACACAGCCTATTGTTCCGGTTGAAACCGCTTTAATGCTTGCAGCTGGCATGTCTTTTTTGACACATCGCCCTGATGCACAGCGCGCACTCACAGCTGATACGTTTTCGTGGCAACTTGGGGGACGGCTTACCTGGCCTTTGTATTATGAAATAGATAATACGCGCTACGCGATACAACTCACCCCAGTGGCACACAATCAATTTGAGTATAATTATCAAAATAAAAAACAAATTATTAAAATCAATTATCAAGACGAATGCTTAACGCTCGAGAACCAGCATGCGCGCTTTAAGGCTTATGTTGAGCAACAAAAAAATCAAACTATTTTTCATGCAGAGCACGGGACTGTTACGGTGATTACCGTCGATAACCCAGTCAAACCCAAAGCCACACAAGCAACCCAAAATAGCTTAAGTGCGCCCATGCCTGCAACCGTTGTTGCTATACTCAAAAACAAAGGTGAAGCAGTCAAAGCAGGCGATGATTTGGTGGTACTTGAGGCTATGAAAATGGAGCATACCATCCGCGCGCCTGAAGCAGGTAAACTCACCGATATTTTTTATGCTATCGGCGCACAAGTGGATGAAGGGGCGGCGTTAGTTGCCTTAGCACCTCAAAGTGAGGAAGCTTAAATTATTATGTCTACACCAACCATGCCAAAGCGCGTTACCTTAATTGAAGTGGGTCCTCGTGATGGGCTACAAAATGAACCTGTATTTGTACCCAGCGCACAAAAAATTGAGTTAATTAATCAGCTCAGTCAAACCGGCTTAAAAAATATTGAGGTCACAAGCTTTGTCTCAGAAAAAGCGATTCCTCAGCTTGCTGATAATTTGACTGTATTTGACGCCATTAACAAGCCAAAAGATATCAATTTTTCAGCTTTAGTGCCCAATATCACAGGCCTCGAGCAAGCTATAAAAGCAGGCCTGAAAAACATTGCTGTGTTTACCGCGGCAAGTGATACGTTTAATCAGCGCAATATTAACTGCACCATTAAAGAAAGCCTTGCGCGCTGCAAATTAGTGGTTGAAGCAGCAAAGCAGCATAAATTATATATTCGTGCTTATATTTCATGTGTCCTCGGCTGTCCTTATGAGGGCAATATTTCACCTAAACAAGTTGCTGATGTAACACAGCAATTACTCGATTTAGGCGTTGATGAAATAAGCTTTGGAGATACTATTGGCGTTGGCACGCCGAGGCAAACACTAGACTTAATTCATGCGATATCAGAACTATTACCATTTGAAAAAATAGCCATGCATTTTCATGACACCTACGGGCAAGCCATTGCTAATATATATGCCTCTCTCACGGCCGGCATTCATCGTTTTGACAGTGCCATTGCAGGCCTTGGTGGCTGCCCCTACGCGCAAGGTGCAAGTGGCAATGTTGCAACAGAAGATGTTTTATATTTAATGCATGGTCTTGGCATTGAAACCGGGGTTGATATTTACAAGGTTGTTCAGGCGGGTGATAAAATATGCCACTATTTAAGCCGAAAAAATCAATCTAAAGTTGCGACAGCATTGCTTGCTACTCAATAGAAAATTTAAAACCAGCTGAAAAACCAAAAACATGTGCTACAGTTAATCATACAGGTTAATTTTAATGCTGTCAGGTTTTTTATGCCCAGTGAATTAGACAAAAATCAAGCTTGGTTTATTCGTAAAATGCAGCTAGCTGGATATACCGAGGCCAGCTATAATGGCCAATGCCATGGTGTGGCCTATATGGCAATGCGAGCTTTTTTATTAGGTGATATAGACACTTTTCACCGTCGGCTTGATTTTATTAACCAACAAGAAGCTAGTTATTTTGAACGCATTAAAGACACGTTAAAACAAACAACAGAACAAAGTGCATCAGAAGATTTTAGTCCGACAGATATCATGGCTTTTTTTGATGGCATTGTACTCATGCAATCACCAGAAGATTATCAAGCTATTTTTCCATCAAATACATACCTAGGCCAAGAAAGTTTAGCTGCTCTACCCTTGATTGTTTCAGAAAAAACCTCAACAATAGCCCCTGACGTTATACCAACACACTTAAAAAATGCAGGTTCAATTGATACTTTAAATCAAGAGGACGTTGAAAAAAAATTAGAGTCTTTGTATGCTTGCTTTACTGGTAAAGACGTTAAGCAACGCGTATCAATTCAATTAACTTCTAATCTTCATCAAATAGAAGTTAACTTCGACCCCTCAAAAAACAAAGACAAGTGCTGGTCAGTCATCGATGCCAATCAATTGGGAGAGCTTAAGTCTATCGATTTATCAAGTGAAAGTTGTGCTGAATATATTACTCGGGCTTTTTATTTAATAAAGCCTCCTTATGATCCTACAACGCCAATTTCGATTCACTCAGAAATATATACAGCAGGAACACCCACCCCCCAATTAATCGATAATTTTTTAAAAACTCAGGCGATTCAAAACGACGAATATAGCTATACTCAGCTCATGCTGGCCGTACATTATGGGCATACTGACAGCGTGCGTTTATTACTCCAGCAAGAAAACATTGATGCCAATAAAGAAAATAGTATTGGCCAAACACCTCTTTCTCTTGCTGTAAAGACAGGCCATTTTGAGGTAATTGAAACATTGCTTCAGCATGGCGCTAATGCTAATCAAGTCAATAAGCAGGACATGTCTCCCCTCGTGATTGCTATAGAAAATGATAACCTTCAGGGAGTCAAAACATTGCTTCAGCATGGCGCTAATGCCAATCAAGTCAATAAGCAAGGCATATCTCCCCTCATGATTGCCGTATATTATGGTCATGCTGATATCATGGATTTGTTACTTCAGCAAGAAAACATTGATGCCAATCAAGAAAATAAGGAGGGCATGACGCCTCTCATGCTTGCTGCAAGAGAAGGTCACGCTCATATCGTTGAAAAATTACTTCAGCAAAAAGGCATTAATGCCAATCAACAAACCAGCTCGTGGATCAGGCTCAACGCTTTCGCTTTAGCTGCACAAAATGGTCATACTGACGTCGTGCGTTTATTACTGCAACATGACAGCTTTGATGCCAATAAAGCAAATGATTGTAGTATGCCGCCCTTGATGTTTGCTGCAAAAAATGGTCATGCTGACGTCGTGCGTTTATTACTCCAGCAAGAAGGCTTTGATGCCAATAAAGCAAATGCTTATAGCGTAACTCCTCTTTCTCTTGCTGCAAAATATGGTCATGCTGACGTCGTGGACTTATTACTTCAGCAAGAAGACATTGATGCCAATAAAGCAGATAGTACTGGCCAGACACCTCTTTCTCTTGCTGCAAAAGCAGGCGCCCCTTATATCGTTGAAAAATTACTACAACATGATATTAATACGAACAAAAAAGAGGGGGAGGATGCCTTCAGCCCCACTTTTATAAAGGCACAAGAAAAACATCTAGATGAAATTGAAACGTTACTTCGCAAAGCAGATATAGATAAAGCAGATAATCATGATGAGATCATGCCCCCCCTCATAAATGCCGTATATAAAGGGCAGATTAATTTACTTAAATTATTAATTGAGCGTGGCGCTGATCCTGATCAAGTCAATAATGATGGTTATACTCCTCTCATGCTTGCCGCATATAATGGCCATGCTGATGTCGTGAGTTTGCTCCTTCAACATGACGCTGATCCTAATAAAACAAATCATGATGCTTATACTCCTCTCATGCTTGCCGCATATAGTGGCCATGCTGACGTCGTGAGTTTATTCCTTCAACATGGCGCTGATCCTAATCAAGCAAATCATGATGGCGTGACTCCTCTTTATGCAGCTGCACAGGAAGGCCATTCTCATATCGTTGAAGAGTTACTACAACATGATATTAATGTGAACAAAAAAGAGGGGGAGGATGCCTTCAGCCCCACTTTTATAAAGGCACAAGAAAAACATCTAGATGAAATTGAAACGTTACTTCACGATGCGGATATAGGTAAAGCAGAGAATCATGATGAGATCATGCCCCCCCTCATAAATGCCGTATATAAAGGGCAGATTAATTTACTTAAATTATTACTTGAGCGTGGCGCTGATCCTAATCAAGAAGATAATAATGGTTTTACCCCTATTATATATGCCGCATATATTGGTCATGCTGACGTTGTGAGTTTGCTCCTTCAACATGGCGCTGATCCTAATAAAGCAAATCATGATGGCGTGGCTCCTCTTCATTTCGCGGCACAGGAAGGTCATGCTGACGTCATGAAAATTTTACTTCAGCAAGAAAACATTGATGCCAATAAAACAACTCATGATGACGATACCCCTCTTTCTTCTGCTAAAGAAGCAGGGCATACCGAAATAGTGAATTTGCTACAGGAGCACAATAACTCCCTCCTTCAGACGACGCCCTCATCAGTCCTTTACAAAGAAAAGCTTTCACAAATAATAGCCGAAGAAAAAAAAGAAGACTCGCCTGAAGTCTCGGAAGATGAAGAACATAAAAATACTCCGAACACTTGAGATATTATACCGGAAAACAAAAAACCTACGGGGTCAAATACATCAAGTTATCCCTTAACTTAGTGCCATTAGAATCCGAGCCCATTGATTTTTGATTTAGTCACTTCAGCGACTTCAGCCAGAGCATCAAATAACGTGACGCCACCCCCTACCAATAAATCAAGTGCATTCACAATTGGACTAATTATTGCAGCAAATGCGCAATAACACACAGATGAAAAATAGACCTGACTAAGTGGATTTAACTCACTATCCACATCCACACAAAGCCCACCAAGGCCAGTAGCAATCATTAACGGAATAAATGCCAATGCTTCCAACAAAAGAACAATTGGATCAGTCACAATCGTTCCCATGCGATAAAGCGGATCTTTCCAGGATTTATATCTCGCCCCAAATTCTGGCTCTTTTTCTGGCAAAAAGTCATCCGGTGGAAATGCCCAAGCGTGATTAACATAAAGCCCTGTGTATCCAAAAAACCGTACAGACATATCAAACACCCTCGCCAATCACACAAAGAAGATAGCTTAACATGGAAGTAAATAAAAGTACAGTTTGTGTTATCTGGGCGCTTTGTTGTTTGTTGTGAGATTGGGGCTCAACGCTGCTCCCCCATTATTCGAACCCGCATCAGGCTTAAAGAATGTGTTGCAACCACCGACCAGCAAATCAGCCGCATTAACAACTGTCGCACTACCTACACCACCTGCTGCATTCAACGCACCAGAAATCGTAAAGCTTAAACCCTCTTTAATTTCGGCAACTTCTTTTGGTTTATGTGCACGCGCATAACTTTGTATCGATAGCCCAAAGCTACCCAAAGAAAAGCCAATGGCTGTCAATACAAGTAATCCAGGGTCAGTTAAAAGTGTTAGGATACGGAAAATCGGATCTAACCACGACTGATAAGCCTCTCCAAATATTGCCTTCTCATCTTCAATGTCTATTTTTTTAAATAATGTATATTTTAAATATCGACCTGTATATCCTAATATTTGAGGCATGAAAGACCGCGATTAAATCAAAGGGGAAGCTATCATATCATGATGCGCATTAAAAACCATCTTATTTTAGTGCACCATCTATACAAATTAGATTTTATTAACTACTATTTAGTAAAAATAAGTCGCATAAGCGTATTGTTATGTTCGATGCCATTAAGAAAACATTTTCGCCTCTTTTAGGCCTGTTTATATTTGCGCTCGGCAGCGGATTTTTTTTGACGTTACTCTCACTTGCAATGCATGAACATAACGAACCGCCCATGCTCATTGGTATCATGACCAGCATGTTTTTTGCGGGATTAGTTTGCGGTTCGCTTTGTCTTGAGCCTTTTATTATACGTGTTGGCCATATCCGTGCTTTTTCTGCCTTTGCATCAGCACTGGCTGTCATCAGTTTATTACATGGTATTTTTTATAACATGCCCTTTTGGCTGGTTCTGCGTTTTTTAACCGGCGTTGGCACCACCGGTATTTTTCTTGTGATAGAAAGTTGGCTTTTATCAACCAGTACCGACACCACGCGAGGACGCATTGTATCGCTTTATATGATTACGTTTTATGCCTCTGAAGCCTTAGGGCAGCTCTTAATTAACTTTGGCGAACCCAATGACTTATTGCTCTATGGCATGGCTGCCATGCTTTGTTCTCTGTCAGTTATTCCGCTTACCATCACGCGTGCACCTATGCCACAACTAACGGATGCCTCGTCGATGAAGCTCAGTACGTTATACAAAAAAACAACCTCTGCTTTATTTGGATGCTTTTTTGCTGGCATGATTTTAAGTGCTGCATATGGCTTACTCCCGATTTTATTTGAAGAAATTTACGATGACACGTCTCAAGTGTCTATCATGATGTTTTGTTTGATTTTAGGGGGCATGTTACTCCAATATCCTGTTGGAAAATGTTCTGATTTATTTGACCGGCGTTTGGTTGTAATTATTATATCCCTCGGTGCAATTATCGCATCGGTTATGCTAATAGAAACCATACATATTTATATATATGCCTTAGTCTTAACAACTTTATTTGGTGGCTTTGCAACGACTGTATACCCGATTTGCATTAGCTATGCCTGTGATAAATTAGAGCAAAAAGATATTTTATCTGGAATTCGCGGCCTATTGCTCTCTTACAGCTTAGGCTCAACGATAGGCCCATTTGTAGCGCCTGTGTTTATGCATGGCCCCCATGAAACGTACTTATTTTTTTATTTTATTCTTATTTTTTCAGCCACTACATTACTGTTTACTTATCAAAAAATAAAAAAAGAAAGTCCGCCTCAAGAAGAACCTTTCCAAATCATGCGACATACAACCTCTATTATGAGTGAGATTGATCCGCGATCTGATTTAGAATGAAACTCGCGCCAAACTTGACATCAGCCCCTCCCCGACTTAGGATCCTGTCTTTGTATTCTATTCAATAGAAGCTTCAGGAAGCCCTTCATGATTGACCATTTACGCGCTTTGGTTCGTGATGACTTAAACGCCGTTCACGCACTGATTACTAAAAACGTTCAATCTGAAATCAGCTTACTGGATGACTTAGCAAATCATATTATTCAGAGCGGTGGAAAACAGCTGCGCCCACTTTTATTACTGCTCTCAAGTCAGGCGACAGGGTATCAAGGTAAAGACCATATTACCCTTGCTGCCATGATTGAATTTTTTCATACAGCAACTTTGCTTCATGATGACGTGATTGATGAATCTACTTTACGGCGTGGCAGTCAAACGGCGAATAGCATTTGGGGCAGCAAAGCGAGCATTTTAGTGGGTGATTATTTATTTACCCAATATATGCAACTCATGATTGAAGTTGGCAACTTAAAAATTATGAAGGTTTTAACCGATATGACGCATCAGATTGGATGTGGTGAAATTAAGCAGCTTTCAAACAAACATAATCCGTCTTTGGCTGTGAGTGATTACTTTGAAATTATTCATGCAAAAACATCACTTTTATTTGCCGCCTCTGCACGCCTTGGCGCCTTAGTTAGCAACGCTGATGATGCGACAGAACAAGCGCTGCATCACTATGGCCTACATCTTGGCAATGCCTTTCAATTGGTTGATGATGCGCTTGATTACTGCTCTGATGCCAAAACCATCGGAAAAAATATTGGCGATGATTTAGCGGATGGCAAGGCCACCATGCCACTTTTATATGCTCTAGAACAAGGCACGCCCGCACAACAAACACACATTCGC
>JASJHH010000145.1:0-9925 GCA_033791145.1 Legionella sp. | reverse complement strand
AGTGTCCAGGGGCTATGCCCGCGGGTAAGATACGTTTCAAACGCCGCATTGATTAATCCCACAAACAAGCCATATTTAAAGCCAGGTCGAATATTTCGGGCTTGATAGAGTGATTTTGTGACCCAAGAGTTTTTAATTTTAGTTGGATAGCTTGTAAGCTCAAGTGGTATGTTTGGTGTGTTTTTTAGTGCTTTAGCACAAGCGCTTGCGGCATAGACACCGGATTGAATCGCTGTATGAATGCCTTTGATTTGAGGCACGTTTAAAAAGCCTGCGGCATCTCCAATTAATGCGCCACCTGGGAAGGTGAGTTTAGGAATAGACTGAAAGCCGCCCTCGTTGAGTGCACGTGCGCCATATGAGATTCGTTCTCCGTCTTTAAGTAAAGGCTTTATAGCAGGATGCGTTTTAAAACGCTGCATTTCTTCAAAAGGGCTAAGCCATGGGTTTTCATAATCAAGCCCAACCACAAAACCAAGGGCAATTTGTTGATTGTTTAGATGATAAATAAACGACCCACCATAGGTTTTGTTATCTAAGGGCCAGCCGGTGGTATGCACGACTTTGCCTCGCGTGTGTTGTTCGGGTGTAACACGCCAAATTTCTTTAATACCCAGGCCGTAAGTTTGCGGGTGTGTGTTATCTCGTAAATTATATTTTTTGATGAGTTGCTGGCTTAGCTCACCGCGACAGCCTTCTGCAAATAAAGTTTGCTTTGCATATAAATGCATACCAGGTTGATAATTGGCTGCTTTTTCGCCGGATTTATCAATCCCCATATCACCGGTTGAAACGCCAGTTACATCGCCTTTGTCGCCTAATAAAAGCTTAGTTGCTGCAAAACTCGAATAAATTTCGCAACCTAAGCTTTCTGCGTGCGTTGCTAAAAAACGGCCTAGTTCACCAAGGCTGATGATAAAGTTACCGTGATTAGACATTTGTGGGGGTGTAGGAAGCCGATATGCGCGTTTTTTAGAAAGGTAATAGAATTTATCTTGGGTAACAGGGGTATGAAGCGGTGCGTCTTGCCAGGTGTTGGGTAGTAAGGTTTTAAGGCTTTTAGGATTTAATACAGCGCCAGAGAGTAAATGCGAGCCAACTTCGGCGCCTTTTTCGAGAATGCACACTGTAATTGATGGATTAAGCTGTTTTAAGTGAATAGCGGCAGAAAGTCCCGCGGGACCCGCGCCAATAATAATAACATCGTAGTGCATTGCATCCTGTTCCATCGGATTTTTCCAAATAGGGTTTATTATTTTGAAAAAATCATAACATATTTAATACGTTTAAATCAGTGTTTTCAGTAAGTCTTCAATGGCTTTAATCCGCGTTTTATCCGCGGGTGTTTCTATGATAAATTTGAGGCGATTTGAGCCGTCTAGTTGATAGTGTTTAGGCTGTGATTGAATGAGTCTAATCAGCTTTAGCGAATCAATGGCCGGATTTTCTGTAAATGCAATACGTATGTTTTGCTTGGATGCGGTTATTTTTAAAACCCCAAGTTTTTCGGCATGGTGTTTGAGCGCTGTAATCGCAAACAAATTTTTAACGGGATCGGGTAATAAACCAAATCGGTCAATCAATTCAACTTGTAACTCACGTAATATATCTTTATTGGGTGCATGAGCAATGCGCTTATAAAGCGTTAATCGCGTATGCACATCGCCAACGAAGTCTCCTGGAATAATCGCACTAATACCGAGCTCTATTTTAGGACCCGGTGCAGATTTAGCCGTTAACTCGGGTATTTTCCCTGATTTTAACGAATTTACCGCTTCTTCTAGCATGTCCATATATAAATTAAATCCAATGGCATGCATGTTGCCACTTTGTTCTTCACCTAAAAGTTCACCCGCACCGCGAATTTCTAAATCATGCGTTGCAAGTAAAAAGCCCGCGCCTAAATCTTCGATAGAGGTAAACACTTCAAGACGTTTTTTAGCATCAGCGGTAATTAAAGTGTCTTTGGGCGTAAGTAAATAGGCATATGCTTGATGATGTGAACGGCCCACGCGACCTCTTAATTGATGGAGTTGCGCCAGTCCAAAATGGTCTGCTTTGTCTATTAAAATCGTATTAGCTGTTGGAATATCAATACCGGTTTCAATAATGGTTGTGCAAACTAAGACATTAAATTTTTGATGATAAAAATCTGACATCACGCGTTCAAGTTCTCGCTCACGCATTTGGCCATGTGCAATTTGAATTTTTGCTTCAGGGATAAGCTTTTGGAGTTCTTCAGCAATACGGGTAATTGTTTGAACGTTGTTATGTAAAAAGAAGACTTGGCCACCACGCAAGATTTCACGCAAAATGGCTTCGCGTTGCAGGGTATCCGTTTTTTCTTGCCAAAAAGTTTTAATAGCAAGGCGTTTAGCAGGTGGTGTTGCGATGAGTGATATATCACGAATGCCCGCCATTGCCATGTTGAGTGTGCGAGGAATAGGCGTTGCCGTCATCGATAAAATATCAACGTGTGTGCGAAGCGATTTAATTCTTTCTTTTTGTTTGACACCAAATCGATGCTCTTCATCAATAATCAATAAGCCTAAATCATCAAACTCAATACCTTTTTGTAAGAGCTTGTGTGTGCCGATGACTAAATCAAGTCGGCCTTGTTTAAGCTTCTCAATAGTTGACGCTGCTTCTTTAGGGGTTTTAAAACGTGAGAGTAATTCGATGCTAATCGGAAACTCAGAAAATCTATCCCGAAAAGTTTCCATGTGCTGACCTGCGAGTAAAGTGGTTGGGGCGAGCACACATACTTGTTTACCGCCTTGAATGGCAATAAAAGCTGCTCGCATGGCAACTTCCGTTTTACCAAAGCCAACGTCGCCGCAAATAAGTCTGTCCATAGGATTATCGGATTGCATATCGTCAGAAATATCTTGAATGGCGCGTATTTGATCGACCGTTTCATCAAACGGAAAGGTGTTTACAAATGCGTTATATTCTTCTCGTGAGTATTGATGTGCATGGCCTTTGTTGGCTGCACGTTTGGCATGAATCTCGAGGAGTTCAACAGCGACGTCGTGAATTTTTTCAGCAGCTTTTTTACGTTCTTTTTGCCATCGGTCAGAGCCTAATCGATGAAGTGGGGCATGGTCTGAATCAGCGCCTGTGTAGCGGCTGAGTAAATGCAAGCCTGTGACCGGGACATAAATTTTATCGTCATTGGCATAACTTAAAATAATAAATTCGCTTTGAACGCCTTGGTTTTCAATCAGCTGTAAACCTTGATAGCGCCCAACGCCAAAATCAAGATGCACGAGTGGTGCGCCTATAGAAAGCTCGGTTAAATCCCGAATGATGGTGTTGGGATCTATCACGTGTTTGTCGCGTGCACGTTGCTGCGGTGTTGCTTGTTCACCAAAGAGTTGTGATTCTGTAATAATAGAAAGCTTAGCCTCAGGTAGCTCAACGCCTTCGGTGAGCGGGCCTATAATGAGGTTGATTTTATCTTTGCTGAGTAAGCAAGCCTGGTAACTATCATGTACGATAGGTTGAATATTTTCAGGTGCTAATAAATCTAATAACGCTTCACGTCGTCCGGTGCTCTCAACCATAAAAACAACGCGATAAGCAGTGTGATTTAAATAATCTAATATATTTTGAAGTGGTTTTTCTGTTTTTCTTAAAACAGGCAGTTTAGGGCCTTTTAGGGTGTTAAAATTAGTGGCATGTGCAAGGCTCTTTTCAGGGGCTTGTTGCATGCGGAGTGGGTTAAACGCTTTAATTTGTGTGAATAACTCCGTGGGTCTTAAAAAGTTATTTTCTGGCGGCAGGGCAGGCCTTGTTGGGTCAAGCCTTCTGTCTGCATAGCGCGCGTTAATTTCATCCCAAAATTTTTCTGCTTGTGTTTGAACGCTGTTTACTAAGCAAATTTGTGTTGTTTTCGGTAAGTAATCAAACAAACTTGCGGTTTGTTTGAAAAAAAGCGGCAAATAATACTCAACGCCTTGTGGGTATTTGTTTTGGCTGATAGCCTCATAGATAGGGCAAAGGCTTGGGTTACCAGGAAAGGCTTCACGAAAAGTTTGTCTGAAAAACGCGATGCTTGCGTCATCTAATGGACATTCACGTGCGGGTAATATCCTAATATTATCTAGCTGTTTAATCGTACGTTGGCTTTCAGGATCAAACACACGAATACTCTCAACCGTGTCATCAAATCGTTCAATACGAAAAGGCACGCGGCTGCCCATCGGGAAGATATCTAATAAACCGCCTCGTACAGAAAATTCACCGTGTTCTAAAACATTATTAACCGCATGATAACCCGCATCAATTAAGCGCGCTCTAAAAGGCTCTAATTGGAATTGTTGATTGTTTTTTAAAACAAACGCATGTTGTGCTAAAAATTCAGGCGGGCAGAGGCGGTGCATGAGCGTGCTCGCTGCTGCAATCAAAATCACAGGCTCATCTTGTGCGAGCTGGTTTAAGGCATAAAGCCTGTCAGAAATAATATCTTGATGCGGCGAAAATTGGTCATATGGTAAGGTTTCCCAATCAGGGAACAGCATGATATTTGGCGTGCTCTGACTATCTTGTAATAAAAAACGAAGCTGTGTTTGTAATGTAATCGCTGATAGATGATCAGGTGTAATAATTAAATTGGTTTGATTTGGCTTACACCATTCAGCAAGCGCCATAGGCAAAGCTGCGCCATGAAGTTGTCCAAAGCGGGATTTAGTCGATTTTTGTATATTGAGCATAGGTGCGGCTTAAGTGCTGAATGTAGGAGAACGAGGATTATACGCAAAATAAAGTATGATGTATAAAAAAAGCCTCCGAAGAGGCTTAATAGAGCGCTAATGTATAAATAGCTGAAGTGTTACGTACCATCAGAGCCTGGAGTTGTAGGAGAACAGCATACTTCAGAAGCAGCAACAACTGCATCTTTTGCTAAGGTCCCAGCAGTGCTTATGCTACGCGTAATAAATGCTGTGATTTGCCAGAGTGGGTCGATAATGGCATGAATGGAAAAAACTATTGCAGAGTAGGCTTGCTCTACTGCAGTGATAAAATGATTGGCTGAGCTTTCAAAATCAAACGTCACGAGATCTAAGGCTGCAGTTGTTAAACAAAGCAGTACGCTCATGGCAGCTAGTACAGTACTGGTTACGCAACTAGCGAACATAAAAACGACTGATTGCAACTGCTTTTTACAATCTTTAACATCTTGATAGGGTGTAAAAAAACCAGGTTCATTTTTATTTGATTCAAAAAATGGCGTGTAAGCGTGACCTTGTTGCTTATAGACTTCAATGAGAGTTTTTTGACGTGGCATGGTGTTTCCTCCTGTTAGATTGACATATAGTAGAACATTTAATGCTAAAAGAAAACATAAGTGTTTTCTTTTACTCATCTAAGTCGTTATTTTATGAAATTCTACCGATCTCCGTCGTTTCGAGGAGGGCGTCAGCCCGACGTGGGAATCTCTTTAGGAATAAAACCAGATTGCCACGCCCTGCGGGCTCGCAACGACGTATTTGTACTAAGTTTATCTCTTAACAGAGTGTCATTAGATTATGACACCATTGACTAAAGACGTCTGTCGTAAAAAAACAGCTGTCCTTTATCTGGATCATCAAACGGGTCTTTAGGACAGCTTCCTGCGACAAACATATTATTGCTTAAGAGTGCTAACGCAGAAACGCGATCAGTATGCCCTGTGTAGGTATGTACACTTGTGGCTTGTCGTACATCCCAAACTTTAATTAAACCATCGTCGGCGCAACTGATATATGAAGATGCATCCATGGGTAGGGTTTTCCAGACACGTTGTTGGTGTTCACGGCCTTCATGAAGTACCTTTCCACCCTGTTCGACATCAATAACGCGTGTTATACCGCCAAAAAAAGCCAGCGCTAGTTGTGCGTGATTCTCTTCGAATCGGTTGATGTCTGAAATAAACGGTCGTTGTCCGTTGAAGCGTTTTCCTTCCCGAACTAAAGTGCCTACTTTTTCCCAGCCATTTTCGGGTAAATCAGTATTGAGCTCTTGTAATACAGATAGGGTGCAAGCATGTATCACTGCGATTTTTTGTAGGGTGAGTTGGCTAAAGCCATATACCCAATCAGGTGAATCAAACTGAAAAACACGACGTATTTTTTGGTTGTCTAAATCGAGCTGTATGAATTTTTCTGGCATCCCTATTAAGGCAAGGTACTCATCGCCTTCTTGACACATAATGCTGGTTATTCTTGGTTCATTACGTTGTTTATAGGCAGCATGTTTAAGATTATTTTGTTTGAGATTGTTCCATTTGTTTTCAAGGATCCCACTGTAGTAGGTTCTATTGCTGTAGATATCTCGGCATGTAATAAAACCATTTCTACTGCCCACCATAATCGTCCCATCAGAAAAACTATGAAGTGCTGTAATCCAATGTTTATAAGAATAAGACGTCGCTGTAGTGTGTGGATGCTGCAATAAAGTCTTTTGAAGATCTCCGGTATGACTCCACATACGAACAGAAGTATCTTTGGAACCCGTGATGATGCGATCATGAATACTAATCATGCCGTGAATATCATCACGATGCGCATTCGTAACATGCCTGACCAGCGCTGTTGAATATGGACTTGTTGATTGTCGGTTTGTTGATTGTCGGTTTGTTGATTGTCTTGGTAATTGATTATCCTCAGCAGCACCGGCCTCACTCGCGCCTTTTTTTTGTTGTTTTTTGGCTGTCGTTACTTTGATGTTTGAAAATTTCCCTGATAAATCAGAGAGTTGCTCATCCTTATTCATTTTATTTTATCCGAAATTTTAATTTTAAATTTTATCTAAAAGCTCTATTTTTATTCCGATTACACCGAATTTTGATTCGTTTTGTTTGTAATTTGGAAACGAATGATAAATTTTGACTCCTTCTTCCAGGCAATCAATATCAGGCAAACAGGTTTTTAAACCGTAATGCTCTAACATGTCTTTAAACGTTGGGAACTGTTTAAGCTCAAGAACCCGTGTAAAAAGACTGTCATTCTCAGAGAGAAATTCCAGCACTTGACCTTCGCGCAAGGCGCAAAATTTTTCTTTTGCAATGCGTCCTTCAACGGTTTTAAGGCCTGCACGAATTTGCTGAAAATAAAGTGGCGCCACTTTAATGGCGCCCTGATTTGATGTGCTCATCGTCCCGGAGCTTGAGAATTTGATGCTGTGTGTGTGTGTTGTGGTTCACAGACCTCAACACCCATAGCGATTACACCAAAGCGAGTTGCTTTCTCTCTGTATCCTGGAATATTATTGTAAATAGAAACAGCATGCTCATGTGAGCGAGCGTCGGGCACCATGTTTTTATAGCCTATATCCAATAACATCGCATCAAAGCTATTATATCTTGTGCGTGAAGTTATTTTTGTTGTGACGCTCCTGTTATTTGAAGACCAAGTTACGGTATCACCCACATTATAATCTTTGAAGTAGTTTGTGCTAACCCGTCCTTCATACGTTTTTTGTCCATTTTCAATCAATCGAACGTATTGGTCTTTTAAATTACATTGATGTTGTTGAGCTCTACGGTCAAAAAAACGTCCTCGATTTGGCATGGTACGATTGTCGTTACAAGGCGTAACAAAGCGTCCTTCTGCTTGGCGTGAATCAGTGCGATTTACGCTTTCTTCTCGGTGACTGCGAGCACTATTGCTATTACTGCGTTTACGACTGCTACTGCTACTGCTGCTACTAAACGTATCGTTAGCTGCTTGTAGCTGTTTTGGCGCTTTCTTAGGGATCACAGAAATACGAGAAGGCACTAAAGAAGATGAAGATGAAGAGGATGAAGATGAAGGTGCCTGTTCTTGAGAAATTGTGTGTTGATGCGTAGGCAGCTTGTAGCTTAATGTATGCTCAATTGCACCGACTGAATAACGGTCTTTAATGGATTCAGTGATTTGAAATCCTTTTTTCTGAAAAAAGCCTAAAGCGTCAGATTTTTTTGATGAAACGGTCAATGCGAGATGTGTTGCTTGGCGTTGTGCTGCAACAGTCATGGCACGTTCAAATAGTACAGAGCCAAGGCCTTTACCACTGCTACTATTTGGATGGATCAATGCCAGTGTTTTTATTTCTAGGCTTCTGTTGTTGGGTGTGAGTTGTTTTTTATAAACAAGCATACCTTGTAATTGATTGTCGACATAAAGGCCTTCGCACAATCTATCATGTCCTGTAGCAATTTTTTGTAGTGCTGATACTTGATTGCCATAAACGGGCTCAATCAAACGGGTAAATGCTCGCTCAATTCTTTCAAAATCCTTACACCCTGAGTCGATTATACTGAAATGTCGTGTCATAAAAATGGTCTCTTTAATAAATAAAAAATAGGCGGGTGCTTTATACCATATCAATTTTTATTTACAAAGATGTTTTTTTTTTTTAATGGGTGGCTAATGTAGGGGCAAAGTCCGAAAGTCAATTGGGACGCAATCATTATTATTTGTCGAAACGCTTTTTAATTTCAAAGTCGTCACCGAGAGCATCATCTTCTGATTTCGCTGTCTTAGGCGGTGCTTTTGAGCTATCCACTTTTTTAGCGCCCGGTACTTGAGTTAAAACTTCGAGCCCTAATGAGGCAGGTAGCAATATTCTCTTACTAAGCGCCTTACCTATGGCTGATTCTATAACAGACTGAGCGGCTGATGTGCAATTATAAACTGCTTGTTCCGGCACTTTCATGTCCACGTGAGAGATTAAAAAACCAAAACTATCTTCCAGAGGTGCAAGTCCTGTTTCCTGTTTATGCTGTTTAAATGTTGCTTCACTTGCGCGAGCGCATCCTATTAGGTAGGTCAAACCTACAGTTATAAAGTTCAATGAACCTGTCACTGAATATAAATTACTCCCTTCATCAACGGCAGATGTAATTTTTTTTAGTTCTTTAAGGCCTTTTTGAAAGTCTTCTTTTGTCACATCGAATCGTATGAGCGTACTGGCGGATTTTACATCATCTGCTCTAGCGCTGTCAGGTAAATTTTCTGAAGGCACAGGGATTGTTCCTAAAAACGGGGCATTCACTATGGCGCCTCCCGCGATTGGCATATAACTCATGTGTGCAACAACTTCTACGTCTTGGCCCTCAAGGATTTTAATCATTGATGTAGAAACATGGCCGGGTCCATTTTCTTCACTTGTATCAGTTACATAAACTTCCATGCAATACTTATTCTTTGTGTCTTGTGCTCTATGTTTAAAGCTTTCGGTGTGTCGCCTTGCTTTAGAGACCAATTTTTTTTTCTTAGGATGAACCCGTATTTCTTCGGGGCTTTCTAGAGCTAATTTTTGTTCAAGCAGTCTAGCAGCTTTTGAAGTAATCGCTTTTGGAAAGTTTGGCATAATAAACCCTACAATATGTTTGCAATTAGTTCAATTAGTATAGTTTTGTTTTGGTTTATATCAAGTTTATTTGTTTAGTCTTGACTCTGAAACGCGCTCAGAAATCGTATTTGGGGTTGTTGGTTCAGAGGCCCAGAAGGATGGTTTTCTAGATGGCATGCCGCCTACATCCAATATGTCATCTACCAATGTCGCGCAATTATAAACATTTTGATCTGTTTGTAATGAGCGTTTTATATGCTCAGGATTTCCAATATCAAGCGGATCGTAAGTTAAATAAAGAGGTATCTCTCTAAAAAATCTGATGGCGTTGATAGCAGGCACTAATTGATATGCGGTTTGACCTGTTTCAACGTCCGCTTGTATTTGCTTAATATGTGCCCGCATTGCTTGCGTATCAAGATTTGATATTTTAAACACATAATCAGGTGAAAGGCTGGTGGAAGCATGCTTATCTAATATGAGTTCTTTCTCGATGTCATCCATACAATTATTTTGTGCAGCCGCTTCTGATTCCATGTCTTCGGTGAGGGTTGTTGCAAGCCCTGCGGGTAGGGGTAAAACGATAGTTGGTCCAATCGAAGGAATT
>JASJHH010000144.1:0-4164 GCA_033791145.1 Legionella sp. | reverse complement strand
TGAAAATATTGTCTTGATTTGTGGTGGCACTATAATTGAAAATTTTAAATTTGGCCCGACAGTCAATTTCTATAAGCTATACTCTACAGTATAAACTTAAAATAAAATTTGCTTATGAATTATCAAACGATTCATCAAAATATGTCTAAACACGTACATGGTATTATGCCGAGTCACTTAGCGCGACTGGATTGGTCTCGCGAGCAGATTGACGCATTTCAATTAAAGCAATTAAGACACTTGCTTACTCATGCAAAAACAAACAGTGTTTATTATCAAAAAATTTTAAAATCATATGATATTCAATCGATGCAGCTTAGCGATTTAAACACACTGCCTACGCTCAACAAAAAAACGTTATTAAAGCACTGGGATGAAATCATTTGTGTGCCTGAAATAACCAAGACTAAAGCCGAAGCGCATTTTCAAACATTACGTGATAATCCCAAAGCCAATCCATTTTTTCAAAACAAATACTATATTACAGCCAGTGGTGGTTCCTCAGGCCTCAGAGGGCTTTATGCCTGGGATTTAGATTATTTTGCGCATATTACAGCGGTTGATTTTCGGTATCAAATACGCGATGAAGCAAAACATAGCACGCGATTTCTTCCAAGAATAACTGCTGTGTTAACAGCGCCATCCCCTGTTCATGCCAGCACACCGCTGTGTACAACAAGGCTTGCACCAGACGATAAAATCATACATCTTCCTGTTGATATCTCACTTCAAGATGTATGCAAAAAGCTCAACCAACTTCAGCCAACCCATTTAATTGGATATGCTTCTGTTATATCGCGCCTTGCATGCGAAGCATTACGTGGCGCACTACATATTTCACCCAAACGCGTCACCACAAACTCAGAACCACTCCTTGATATTGCCCGAGAGAATATAATAAAAGCTTGGAATATTTCTCCTAATAACACGTGGGGAAGCGTTGAAATGGGCATAGCAGGCATTGAAGATGATCATCATCAAGGCTTGATTTTATCTGAAGATATGATTATTTTTGAACCGCAAGCTAAACAGCTAATTATTACTAATTTATTTAATTACACCCTGCCTCTAATCAGATACGTTGTGGATGATATTCTAGAAATTAAATCAACACCTATGAGCGCTTATCACATCACCCCCACTATCGCAGGCAGAAACGATGATTGGTTTGTGTATCCAAATCAAGATAATCAAATCGAAATTCCCCCTATGACTTTTTGGGATATATTAGGACGAGAGGTGTTAATTAGTGAATACCAAGTTGAACAAACGCTAGAAGGCGCTGAAGTTCGTGTGATTAGTTACGAGGGTTTAAATTTTAATTTAATTCAAGAAAAGCTTGTGCGCTCACTACAAAAGTTAGGTTTACTTCACCCTGTTATTTCTATCAAGCAAGTTAAAGAGATTGCTCGTCATCCAGAAACAGGTAAACTCCGACGGTTTATGCCATTAAAAAATTAAGGGGCTCAACCGCCCTGTATACCCGAAGATGGAGGCGAAGGAGGAAAATCTGCTCCTGCAGCAGGTTGATTAGCTTCATTCAATCCAAAGAATGAGTTAAAACCCGTAGGTGCAGTCAACTGTGACTGTATAACATCCAATTGGGTTGTTTGCGTATTTACTTCTGAAAACACTGATAAAATAGCCCTTTCCGCCCCCATCCCAATCAATTCTTCTGCCCTTTCAAATAAAGCAACAGAGATGTCTATCACCATGTCATGCAAGGGTACGGGAGCATCCATAACAACTGTTACAGTAGCTGGTAGTACAACCGCAAGTGGTGCTTCTGAATGAGTCACTGGGGTCGCAATCGGTACCTCAATATTATCTGGGTCATTGACGTTTCTTTCAATGCGGGAATTGACCGAAATACAATTCATTTGCTCCATACCGGACCTTGTAATGACTAAAAAAAGAGCATATTATTAATGAAATAGAACAAAAAATCAATCATTATTTGTAACGCCGAAGGCGTAAATTTCAGTTACAATCAATAAATGAAACCTATTCTATCTTTAAACGTTTGGGCGCTCGCCTGGCCCATTATCTTATCTAATATATCCATCCCTTTATTAGGCTTGGTCGATATTGCAGTCGTTGGGCACCTGCCACACGCAACTGATATTGCAACCGTTGCCTTAGGCACCATGATATTTGATATCCTGTTTTGGTGCTTCGGGTTTCTACGCATGTCGACCACAGCACTCGCTGCGCAAGAACCCAATAGCAATCAAATTTATTATCAAAGCAGTCTAATTGCTATTATTGCTGGCTTATTATTAATGTTCGGCAGTCCGTTATTAAAACACGCTATCTTATTGTTGATTCATACCGATAATACGGTCGAAACAATGGTGATGCGCTATTTTGATATCCGTATATTTTCAGCCATCCCTACTTTAATCAACTATGTCAATTATGGTTTTTTCTTTGGTCGCCAAAACACCAAAACACCGCTGCTGTTATTATTAATCACAAATATCTCTGCCATGGTATTAGATTATTTATTGGTTTGGCATCTTGATTTAGGTGCCGATGGCATTGCATTCGCAAATTTCATCACGCAAACCATGAGTGCAAGTGTTGGCATATGGCTAATCTACAAGCGCTATTTAAAACAATCTATGCCTGTAACGCGCCAGCCCCTATTTTCATTAGATAGAACCAAACAATTATTTTCATTGAATACAGATATATTCACCCGAACTTTGTTCTTGGTCTTAACCACTTCATTTTTTACCCGACAGAGTGCATCTTTAGGCATTAATATCGTTGCAGCCAATATGATTTTAATGAATCTTCAGCTACTCACCAGTTTTGCTTTAGATGGCTTTGCAATTGCCGCTGAAACTTTAATAGGTCGTGCAATCGGCAAACAAGACAAACAAGATTTCATGCTTCAAATAAAATCCTGTGCCGCGTGGTCAGGCATTTTCGGCCTGATTTTTGTGATAATTTATTATTTATTTGGGTCTTATTTGATTGCCTTAATGACCTCTATTAACCCTGTGAAAGATTTAGCACTGAAAAGCTTGCCTTGGGTTATTATACTTCCGCTAATCTCTGTACCTGGTTTTTTACTCGATGGCGTTTTTATTGGTGCGGCATGGTCCAAGCCATTACGTAACGCAATTTTATTTTCAAGCCTTTTTGTCTTCTTACCAACTTGGTATTTCTCGCAATCACTTGCTAATCAGGGGCTTTGGTTAGCCTATACATGTTTTATGTTGGCAAGAGGTATTTATTTAGCAATTGCGTTAGGGCGTAATAACTAAAATTCACCTCCTGCTTGTAGGGAGGAACAAAGCATGGACATGCTTGATATTTACACTGATTACCTGATCTGCCAAAACAAAGATGAAAATGAGGTGAACTGCTGGCATTATTCTCATGCTAGGGTGTGTTGAAAGGCATTAATTTCCTTTCCTGTATGGTTCGTTACGATGATTTCAGCTTGCCCATTAGTTACGAGATTATCAAAAAAGACATCTAATACTCTGATATTAAAACCCAGAAGCTTCGAAGAAAGGCTACGGTAAACAAAAACCAGTATTTCCGCCAACTCATTCAGCAAGCTTTTCATAGTGCGGACGCAACTTTATCGGGCATTGAATTACATCACATGCTTCGTAAATGTCAGCATACTGAATCAGAAAATCAATCTATTTTTGAGCAGTTCAACAGGCTTACAGCTTAATTACGTCTAAAAAATACTCTGTATGACATTTGAAAATTCTTGCGACAGAACCAAGCCTGGCGCCCTCACAATGCAACAAAGCCTCGCCACACACGAGCTTTCTAATATATTCATGTACTTGTATATTATGCGTTTAGGTGTATACTATAGGTATGATGAAAAAAATAATATTTATTGGTAATGCACTTGATAATATCAAAAAATTCTCTCTTGAAGGAAAGAGAGAAGCGGGCCATCAATTGGATAGAATTCAGCGCGGGAAAGAACCATTAGACTGGAAACCAATGCAAGGCATTGCAAGTGGTGCTAGAGAAATTAGATTCTGTGATAGAAATAGAATTTATCGAGTGATTTATGTTGCGAAATTTGAAGAGACCGTGTACGTTTTGCATGCATTTCAAAAAAAGACACAGAAAACCAGTCAATCTGATATTGAGATGGCTAAGAAAGCATTTAAGAGAGTACTA
>JASJHH010000143.1:0-11882 GCA_033791145.1 Legionella sp. | reverse complement strand
GGGTTGAGCATGTCTTAATGCATATGGCACGCTGCTGTCAGCCCGTACCGGGAGACGCTGTGACTGGGTATGTAACGATTGGAAGAGGTGTTTCAGTGCACAGGCAGGATTGCTCTAATATTGTACATTCAACCGAAAAACAAAAAGACCGTTTTCTTGAAGTGAGTTGGGATAATGAAACATCAGAGCGCTATGCGGTTGATATTCTAATTCGTGCATTTGATAGGCAAGGGCTTCTTCGAGATATCAGCGCCTTACTCGCAAACGAAAAAGCCTATTTATTTGCCCTACAAACCCAGTTACATAAATTAGAAAATATGACCCAAATCACATTGACGGTGGAGGTGGCGGGCTTGAGTAGTCTCTCTCGTTTGTTGTCGCAATTGGAACAAATCCCCAATGTTTTGGAGGCGCGCCGTCAAGTTTGAATTCAACAGGGCTCATCATTTCAGCAGTTTCAGGCGGGACCATAACAGATGAAGGTGTATTGTTTGAGAGTAGCTGATCGCTCGTGTAATTATTAGATAAATCTACATGCTCAAGGTGCATATTTTGCTTAATAGATTCAATAACATCATCTCCGATAGGTTTATCTCCGTAATCTGATAAATTAAGCATATAAATATTAGAATAATTAGATAAGGCACGAACAAGTATTAATAAATACTCAGGTTTTAAGTAAACGCCAGTGACTTTGGGTGAAAGTATGATTTCTGTCGTTTCAGGATATTGTGAGAGTAGTGTTCCTAGTTGCGCTTCAAAATAAGTGGTATTAAAAAAATGGCAAGTTGTTTTGTCGCATAGCTTTTTAAATGCAAGAGAAAAATGTTCTAAATCATTGCTTGTTTTGTGTGCTTCATGCTCTATCCAGTTTAATCGAGAAGATAACCCTCTTTTTTGAGTAAAAAATCGTTGCTTATTGTTATTTGGATTAGAAAAAGAAAAGTGTGCATATGGGTTGCACTCAACTTTTTCAAAATTAAAATCATGGCGTATTGATATATATCGTGAGCCAGGAATTTTTTCTGAAGGATTAAGATGAGTACCGGCAGGGATTTTATAATATCGAAGCGTTGATTCAAGTTTAACAAGAAGATTAAATATTGCTTCGGGTGGCGTTAATGGTGTGCCGTTAGCGTTATTAAATTCATACAAAACAATTTGATTGTTTTGTGGGACATTTTCTTGCGTAATATTGACAACATCAAACCCAAACATGCTTGATTTATCTGATAGTAATATAGGTTCAATGAGCAGCCAAATATCGTTTAAATACGCGGGGGCAATAGATATTCTGAATTTCCACTTATTCATCTTAGCGCTTTTAGGCAATTTTTTACTTAAGAAAACAAGGTACTTATTATTTTTAGCTCGGAAATAGTTATGCGTGTCTTGGTAAGTAACCTGGTTTGAGTTATTAGGTGCGCTACAATAACGAGATGAGAGTTTCATACAAATACAAAGTGTTTATTAAGTGATGCTGATGCTATCAGAGCAACCTTAACATAATCTTAAAAAAGGCCATTAGGGTCGAGTTTAATTGATCATATGAAGGTGATTTAATAAATCAGAAACAGACACATCTCCAACCAAACGCAAAGCTTTTTTCTCATCGCCTGATGCATCAATAAAAATAAACGTAGGTGGCGCAATGACATTAAATGCATGAAGCAAAGCGCGGCTTTGTTGATTATTAGCGCTTAAATCTATTTTTATTAATTGCATATGATTTAAAGCATTTAAAACGTCAGGATGTGTCAGTGTTGTCGACTCAATTACCTTACATGAGGTACACCAGTCAGCATAAAAATCGAGTAAGACAGGCTGTTGTTTTTGGTGTGCTGTTTGTAAAGCAGTTTTTAGTTCTCTCATATTAGTTACAACAAGCGCATGATGTTGATTTAAGCTGGTTTGTTGCGTTAGTGGTTTGAGTGGATTTGTATTTCCAAGGCTTGCGCCGATTAAAATTAAAGCGCCATAGAGTAATAAAATAACGCCAATGCTACGTATAAAACGCATAATACTTAAACCTGCAAAAATTAATAATCCGCCCCAAAGCAGCATAATAATAAATGCTGATAGTAATCGGCTGATTAAATAAATTGCGACAGCAAGCAGCATGAAGCCAAATATTTTTTTTATCAAATTCATCCAGTTGCCTGCATGAGGCAAAAAGCGCCCAAGGGATGCGCCAATCAAGAGCAAAGGCATGCCCATGCCAAGGCCTAAGAAAAATAAGGCAGCAGCACCAAGCGCAATATTGCCCGTTTGTGCAATAAATCCAAGTGCACCAATAAGAGGCGCTGTAACACAGGGGGATAAGATGAGTGTTGAGAGACATCCCATGAGAGCAGCACCTACATAATGGCCACGTGATTGTTTATAGCTCATGCCAGCCAATTTAGATTGCCAAGAAGTTGGTAGTTTTAAGTCATATACATCAAACATAGATAGCGCTAACAGCACAAAAACAATGCTAAAGCTGATAATTGCCCAAGGGGATTGCAGGAGCACTTGTAGATTATGCCCCATGAGGGCGATAACAGCACCAATGGCTGCATAGGTAAGCGCCATGCTTAAGACATAGCTAAGCGATAAGAAAAAAGCTTTGCGGGTTGATAAGTTTTTGCCATGGCCCACTAAAATGCCGGATAAAACAGGAATCATGGGTAGCACACAAGGAGTGAGAGATAAAAGTAATCCAAGGCCTAAAAATATCAGCAGTGTGATGATCCAATGATGCCCCGAGAAAGCATTATTATTTAGATCTAGATCTAGATTTAATGATGTTTTAGGCGGGATTTTGGCAGGCGCAATTAAATTAACATGCGTGAGTGCAAGTTGTGTATTTATAGTCAGTTTTATTGCTGTTAGTTCGGGTGGATAACAAAAGCCATCATCAGCGCAGCCTTGATAACGCAAATTTAGAATTTCTTCACCAGAACTAAGCCCTATGATATTAACTGGAATACGTAATTGATGACGATAAATTGAAATTGTATGGCCTAAGCCATCTACTTTAGTTTTTGCACGGGGCAATTTGAGTGGTGTGAGTTCTATAAATTGCATATTGGGTTTTGTGAGCTGGATGCGATTTTGATATAAAAAATAACCAGGCTTAATTTGCCATTCTAAAACAAACGTATTTGGATCTTGTCGTTTGATTTTAAATTTAAAAACATCTTTTGTAGGCGGAGGCGCTGAGAAGCTTGGATTTGCTGTGATGCAGAGTATGCTGATGCAGAAAAAAAATAAAATACGTTTAATACAAATCATAATATACAACCAGTTTTTTGAAATTTGCCCTTGAAAGATGATTATTTGCCTCCATATATGTAACATCCGCGTTGTTTGGTGGTCAAGATTTATAGCGGAAATATTTTTTTAAGGCAATTTAGTCAGGAGATAAAAGAAATGAATATCCGTCCTTTACATGATCGTGTTGTGGTTCGTCGTATGGAAGAAGAACGTACTTCAGCTGGTGGTATTGTTATTCCAGATAGTGCAACAGAAAAACCAATGCGTGGCGAAGTGGTTGCGGTTGGTGCTGGTAAACGTTTAGATAACGGTGATGTATGCGCGCTTGCAGTTCAAGTCGGTGACACCGTATTATTTGGTAAATATTCAGGCACTGAAGTTAAAATCGATGGCAGCGATGTTGTTGTGATGCGTGAAGATGACATCATGGGTGTGATTGAAGCTTAATTTAAAATTTGTATGAATTTTTAATATTTAAGAGGATTAAAACATGGCTAGTAAAGACGTACGATTTGGCGACGAAGCACGCCAACTGATGATTTCAGGGGTTAATGCATTGGCAAATGCAGTACAAGTTACCATGGGTCCACGTGGACGCAATGTTGTACTTGAAAAAGCATATGGCGCACCTACTGTAACGAAAGATGGTGTTTCTGTTGCGAAAGAAATTGAATTTAGCGAACGCTTTAAAAACATGGGCGCGCAAATGGTTAAAGAAGTTGCTTCTCAAACTTCTGATACTGCAGGTGACGGTACAACAACTGCAACCGTTTTAGCACGTGCTATTTTGGTCGAAGGCCACAAAGCAGTTGCTGCTGGCATGAACCCAATGGACTTGAAACGCGGCATTGATAAAGCTGTTGCAGCTGTCGTTAAAGATTTACATGGCATGTCTAAGCCATGCAAAGATGGCAAAGCTATCGCACAGGTCGGTACGATTTCTGCGAACTCTGACATAGCAGTTGGTTCTATTATTGCTGAAGCAATGGCGAAAGTGGGTAAAGAAGGTGTGATTACAGTTGAAGACGGTAATGGTCTTGAAAACGAATTGTCTGTTGTTGAAGGCATGCAGTTTGACCGTGGTTATATTTCACCTTACTTTATTAATAACCAACAAAACATGACGACAGAGCTTGAGCAGCCACATATCTTATTGGTTGACAAGAAAATCTCTAACATTCGTGAAATGTTGCCTACATTAGAAGGCGTTGCTAAATCTGGCCGTCCACTTTTGATTATTGCTGAAGATGTTGAAGGCGAAGCATTGGCTACATTGGTTGTAAATAACATGCGTGGCATTGTTAAAGTATGCGCGGTTAAAGCACCTGGTTTTGGTGACCGTCGTAAATCAATGTTACAAGATATTGCTATTTTAACAAATGGCGAAGTGATTTCTGAAGAAATTGGTAAAAACTTAGAAGGCGCGACGTTAGAAGACTTAGGTTCTGCTAAGCGTGTTCTGATTACTAAAGAAAACACCACAATTATTGATGGTGAAGGTAAAGCAAACGAAATTGATGAGCGTATTACTCAAATTCGTGCACAAATGGAAGAAACCTCTTCTGACTACGACCGTGAAAAATTACAAGAACGTGTTGCAAAACTTGCAGGCGGCGTTGCTGTAATTAAAGTAGGTGCGGCGACAGAAGTTGAAATGAAAGAGAAAAAAGCACGCGTTGAAGATGCGTTGCATGCAACTCGTGCTGCTGTTGAAGAAGGCATTGTTGCAGGTGGTGGTGTTGCATTAATTCGCGCACAAAAATCACTCGATAGCTTGAAAGGCGATAACCATGATCAAACAATGGGAATCGATATTCTGCGTCGTTCAATGGAATCTCCTTTACGTCAAATCGTTTCAAATGCAGGTTATGAAGCTTCTGTAGTGGTTAACGATGTGGCTCAAGGTAAAGGCAATTATGGCTTTAACGCTGCTGATGGTGAGTATGGCGATATGGTTGATTTGGGTATTTTAGATCCAACCAAAGTAACCCGTACAGCACTTCAAAATGCAGCTTCTGTCGCAAGCTTAATGCTTACAACAGAATGTATGGTTGCTGATTCTCCTAAAGATGAAGATGACTCTGCTGCAGGTGGCGCCGGTGATATGGGCGGCATGGGCGGTATGGGTGGAATGGGCGGTATGGGCGGAATGGGCGGCATGATGTAATTTGTCTCCCAGTCGTTCTACGACTTGTTACACCAACAAAAAACCCGCTTACTTGGCGGGTATTTTGTTTTTATGTAAGACTCGACTATGCTTAAAATTAAATAATTTTAATTTTAGGAGCTTATCATGCGTGAAGATTTACTTGCTCAACTTGAAGTGCTTTTAGCAGATACTTATGCGATTTATTTAAAAACTCAAAATTATCATTGGCATGTGACAGGGCCGCAGTTTAAAGCATTACATGAGTTATTTGAAATGCATTATATAGAACTTGCAGACGCTGTTGATGCTGTTGCCGAGCAACTTCGTATTATGGATCATCCAGCACCCGCAACGTTTAAAGCGTTTGAGCGCCTAAAAACGATTAAAGACGGTGACTCGAGTATCAGTGCGAATCAAATGGTGACTGAGCTTGCAGAAGACCATGATATATTAGTCCAAGATTTAAACCGTGCTTTAAAATTAGCAGAAGAAATTCATGATGAAGGGGCCGCTAATTTACTCAGTGATAGAGTCAGCGCCCATGAGAAAGCACGCTGGATGTTACGTGTTTCTCGCGAGCAGTAGTTTCCTCTCTACGTGTCGGTCTAGGCCATTCTCCTGACGTGGATGTGGTATTTCTCTGCGTTGGGTATAGTGCTACTTAAGATGTAGTTACGTAAATTTTTCATTATTCATAATGAACCTCCTGTTGATTATTTATGGATAGTTGAAGCCCGAAAACAAAATAATTTCTTCCTCAGGTCCATTGCTAACAAAACAGGTTGCTTTTCGATTAATCTAAACAATCATTGACTGAGTTGTATGGTGATCCAAGAAATCGCATATTGCGTTTATATGCGTTTTGTGCTAATATTTAATTAATTTTAGTATTTTATTTGAAGGAGCAGTTTGTGGCTCAATCTGTGAGATTATCCGATGTACTGGTGAAGCAGGCGCAATCAGTAGGGCAAGTTATGTCTCGTTCTGGTGCTGGCCAAATAGAACATTGGGCAAAAATAGGTAAAATAGCAGAAGAAAATCCTGATTTACCTTATGAATTTATAGTGAATATTTTGATTGCAAAAGCAGAACTTGATAATGGATTAGTAGATGATTATGAATTTGAAAGTTAAACAAACCAATTTATTTAAAAAATCAATTAAAAAATTACCAAAGCAGAAGAAATCTCACCTCGATGAAGAAATTAAAAAATTGATAAAAAATCCAAATTTAGGCGCTCAAAAAAAGGGTGATTTGGATTTTTTAAGAGTCCATAAATTTAACCTTTCAAATCAACAGTATTTATTAGGTTATACCTATGATGAGAGTGAACTTGTTCTTGCGCTTTTAAAACTGGGTACACATGAAAATTTTTATCGAGATATCAAGCGCTAATTAATATTAAACAACGCACGAATTAAATGCATTGAGCCCATAATCGGTGGGCTTAAAATCAAGCTTAAAATATTTGTTAATAACAAACCTAATATAATAAACACACCAAATGGTTCTATTTTAATATATTGCACTGCAAGATGAGGCGGTAAAAATCGCATTAAAACGCGGCTGCCATCAAGCGGCGGAATAGGAATTAAATTTAAAAAAGCTAAAATCAAATTAATTAAAATACCCGCTTGACCTGATAAAGCTAAAAATAACGCTAAGATAGATGTTCTTGGGTCAAGTAATAAACCGATTTTTAGCAAGCATGCCCAAATCAGTGCCATCGCAAGATTAGAGATAGGTCCTGCTGCTGCAACCAAAGCCATGTCACGTTTTGGATTATGAAGCTGGTTATAATTAATAGGAACAGGTTTTGCCCAACCAAAAACAAATTGAAATTGACTTAAAACAGCCACTACAATAGGAACAATAATGGTTCCAACTAAATCAACATGTCGAATCGGGTTTAAGCTTAAACGTCCCATCATTTTTGCTGTATTATCGCCTAGGCGATGTGCAACATAGGCATGTGCTGCTTCATGTAGTGTAATCGCGAGTAATACAGGCAATATCCAGACAGCAATGGTTTGAATGGTTGAGAGCACGAATATGAGTCCTAATAAATATTTAATTTTAAATACAAGCATATATGATTCGTAAAATTATTCATATTGATATGGATTGTTTTTATGCCGCAATTGAAATGCGGGATTATCCAGAATTAGCTAAATTGCCTATTGCAGTCGGTGGTTCGCCAGATAGACGTGGGGTGATTTCAACGTGCAATTATTATGCGCGGCAATTTGGCGTGCGTTCTGCAATGGCAACAGGATATGCCCTAAAGCTTTGCCCTGATTTGGTGATACAGCCTACACGGATGGCAGTGTATCGTGAAGAAAGTGGTTTTATTCGAGAAATTTTCTCAGAATACTCAGATAAAATAGAGCCTTTATCGCTCGATGAAGCTTATTTGGATGTCACAGGAAGCACGCATCATGAGGGTAGTGCATCATGGATTGCTGAAGCCATACGCGCGCGTATTTATGAAACAAGAGGGCTTACTGCAAGTGCTGGCATTGCACCCAATAAAAGCTTAGCTAAAATTGCGAGTGATTGGCATAAACCGAACGGTCAGATGGTGATTACACCAGAAGATATAGATGCATTCATGCATGACTTATCGGTGCGTAAACTATTTGGTGTAGGGCCTGTGATGGCTTCACGCTTAGATGCACTGGGTGTTCAAACCTGTGGTGAGTTGCAACAGCACTCAAAAATTATGCTTGCCAAGCAGTTTGGTTCAATGGGGGAGCGATTATATGAATTATCACGAGGCATTGATAGTCGTGAGGTTCAAAGCGAACGTATTCGAAAATCAATTAGTGTTGAAGAAACGTATGTGAAAGATTTAATTAATTTAGAAAGCTGCTTAGCTGAGATACCGGGTTTACTTGAACGCCTTAAGGCGCGTATTGAAAAAGCAGATGCATCACCCAACATCCATAATTTATTTGTAAAACTTAAATTTGATGACTTTCAGCAAACAACGGTTGAGCGGCTCTCAAATCAAATTGATGTTGATTTAATCAAGCAGTTAATGCAAGAAGGCTTTGAAAGAAAATTACGCCCTGTGCGATTATTAGGTATAGGCGTGCGTTTAGCAGAAACAAAAAATAGCAATCAAGATTGCTTCCAACTACCTTTGCCTCATATTTGAGCTTTTAATACGCCCTTAATAAAGCCGCTGTATTATATTGCTTTATTTTATTTTATTTTGAGCTGAGTGAATCATATGGCTGATAATGGCGTTTTAAAAACCAGAAAAACGAACCGAACAATTTTGCATTTATTTGATTATGATGGATGCATTGGTAATTTTGGAGGTGAAAAATTTTCAGCAGAAGAACAACTCGAACGCATCAAACCTTTTTTAGATGAAATTAAAGCCGCTGACCCTGAGAATCATGAGACTTTTGTTGGGGTGGGTTCAGCAAGGCAATCGTATCGAAATGATGTTTATTGTAAGCAGTATAATAATACAACCTCGTGTTTTGGCCTTTATCAAGCTATCTCAGATTATTGGGGGGCGACATTTGACACATTTTTAATGGCGGATGCATTAGGGAATTTATCTAACGGTCGTTCACTTTCACGTGCAATTAATCCTAATTATATCGGCAAGCATGAGGGATGGCATTTTGATGAATCAAAAATAAGTCTTCTTTATGCAAGAATACACCGAGCAGCAGCAGCTAATCCTGATGGAGAAGTAATTGTTCATTTTTATGATGACAGAGATGATATTCTTTCTGTATTAGATGATTTCTTTATTTCAAATTATGATTTATTGCCTCCAAATGTAGAGATTAGTTTGCATCGATATATACGTGCGCATGAAGTTTTTGATGTAGAGGAAGATTTTGTTCTTTATCAAACATTTTATCCTGATCCTGATGTTTCATTAGGTATTGATGAAAATTACAAAGAAACAGCGAAAATCGTGGGGGAATTTATTACAAGTCATTCAGTAAGCAAAGAAGATGGTATATATCCACCTGATCTTGAAATTATTATTAACCTACCGTTGGCCGATGAAATTCGTAAGGCGAGAGCACCGCAGCTGAATGCTGCATCAGAGCTTACTCCTGCAATGGCGTCTCTTTCTTTACTACTTGCTACGGAAGAGTCTGAAGAAGAGTATGAAGATGAGTCTGAAGACAATGTTGTAGAAATTGAAAGGCGTCATAGCTTTTAATTGAATGTTTTGATTGATTTTAATCCAAATAACTTGTTATGTAGGAAGGGGCGTTATATCCTAAATGCTTTAGTGTTTGAGGTACACATTTTTTATGAAAAATAAACCGATTAAAATTTGTGATACTACCATTCAGCCCGGTGAGGTAGCAAATCTTGCTTTACCACTGCCTGAACAGCATTCATGCTCGCCTTTGTATATGCCGATTAAGGTGATTCATAGTAAACTTAAAGGCCCTTGTTTATTATTAATTTCAACATTAAAAGGCATTGAACTGAATGGTTTAGATATTGTAAACCGTATTACAAAAACGATTACGCCCGATAAAATCAGAGGCACAATTATTGCGATTCCAGTGGTCAATGTATATGGCCTTACGCATTATCCATCGATGCTGCCTATTGGAAGTGATTTAGCGGAATGTTTTCCTGGTGATGAAAATGGTACGTTCGGTGAGCGTATCGCACATATTTTAACGCAGGAACTTTTTACAAAAGCTGATTATTGTATTGAGTTACAAACAGGGGGTATGAATCATAATATTTTGCCGCAAGTTTACTGTGATTTTAAGCACCGAAAAACACGTGATTTAGCGAAAGTATTTCAGACACCTGTGATTACAAATGTAGACATTGAAGGCAATAATCTTCGAGAAACAATGGAAGAATTGGATGTGCCTCTATTGGTTTATCAAGGTGGGGAAGCCATGCGCTTTGATGAAAATGCGATTGTATTTGGTGTTGAAGGTATTACCAATATCATGCGTGCCTTAGACATGTTAGATAAAGCGCCTATTAAAGAAATTAATCCTATTTTTTCACGAGATGAAGCCTGGATTGTGGCACACAAAGGCGGGATATTAAGAGTTGAAGTGGCACTCGGACAAACGGTTAAAAAAAATGAATTACTTGGTACGATTACCGATCCATTTGGTGCAGAAGTGCTTGAGCCTGTTAGAGCACTTGAAGAGGCGATTGTCGTAGGAATTAATACCACACCACTGATTCATGAAGGCTTATCTGTTTTTAAAATGGCATCGTTTTTAGATTATGAAAAAGCAGAAAGTGTGATTGAGGCATGGGATCAAAAACAACCGGATAGTTATATTAATTAAAATATTATGTTAAAAGAAACGCAATTTAGCACAAAAGGGTTTGTTGTTTGGGGTATTTGCGTATTATTTTTTTTATACGAGTTTTTTCTACGCGCCTCACTTGGCACCTTTCAACATCCATTAATGCAGGATTTACATTTATCATCGATTGAATATGCTTTATTAAGCACAACACTTTTTTCTGTGATTTATGGGGCGATGCAAATTCCAGTGGGTTTGTTAATTGAACAAATAGGGCTTAAAAAAGTTTTATTGCTAGGTGTTGCAATCTGTACTTTATCGACGTTTTTATTTGCATACTCAACCACTTACTTGAGTGCGCTGGCAGCGCGTATGTTGATGGGGCTTGGTGCATCAGTTGGTTTTTTATGTGTGCTTGTATCCGTGCATGAATGGATGCCGCATCGACATAATGGATTTTTTATTGGTTTGTCTTTGTTTTTGGGTACATTAGGGCCCATGCTGGGTGCGGGGCCATTAGAAGATTTAATCCTGTCTGCACATATTTCGTGGCAGTTTATTTTTAAGGGGTTGGGCTTTATAGGGCTCGCGTTTGTTTTTTTAGTTATTTTATTTGTCGAAAACAGCCATGAGCACGCGGAAAAATATGTGGTCCTTAAACGACCTGAAAAAACAAAAACGACTTTAATCAAACTTTTTACGCGTTCGCAAGCATGGTATATCGCGCTATTCACAGGAGCGATTTATTTCGCAATTGAATATTTAGCTGAAAATGAAGGGCGTGTTTTTTTAGAGCTCAAAGGGTTTAATGCAAGTTTTGCGTCTTATATGATAACAACGGCATGGATTGGGTATGCTTTGGGTTGCCCTGTGCTTGGTTTTTTATCTGATTATTTTCAACGTCGTAAAAATGTATTAATGGCAGCAGGCTTTTTCAGTGTTATAGCGATATTACTCGTTGTGTTTTCAACGCAGAAATTGGTTTTAATTGCTGGTTTTTTCTTGTTAGGAATTGCTGCAAGTGGTCAAACAGTTGCGTTTGCGATGATGGCAGAGCAATTTAAAAAGCAATTTGTGCCCGTTGGTTTGGCTTTAAATAACACGATGATGATGCTATTTATATCGGTTAATGCACCGAGTATTGCTTATATGCTTGATAAAGCAAAGCATCAAGCTGATTTTGGTATCAATGCTTATTATAC
>JASJHH010000142.1:0-9164 GCA_033791145.1 Legionella sp. | reverse complement strand
CTTAATCAACAACCCAAAGGCAGTATGATTGCACTACAGCAGGAATTTCATATGCACTTAGCATTAACAGGACGCTTGTATGAAAAATATAATCCTGCTTTAACAAATAAAATGCCTGAGATTCATGAAAAAGCAATGCACAAAGTCAATGCTTTAATTATGACTGAGTATGCCAAGGCATTGGATGCAGCTTATGATGGTAAAAACATAAATATAGCAACACTCAATAATTTACTGGATAAAGCACGTAAAACAATCACACCACTGGCACATCAAATATTCGCAGCAACCGTTGCCGAAGAGACCGGGTACGTGCTCACCCGAAAAGATATTGCGAGCGCTAAAAAGCTTAAACATTCAGCAGAAAGCACCACGGCGACCTCGAATGATGTATTGCATACAGATAGCAAACAAGCGACTTTAATTGAAGGCTCTGACGAGACAGCACACAACCGTAAAGAAGGCACCGAGTTTGCACACCGACAAATCATTACCTGCAACATCAGTAAGACCGGGAAAGTAACGCGACTTTCTCATCCTCGTATTCAAATTCGAACCCCGTCTCCTGTCGTCAAAAAAGGTTTAAAAACAGAAGCTGCATATATTGCGGATGCCGAAAATAAATTCATGCACATTGAAAACACTTATCATCTAAGAAATCGCTTAGATGCTGATAGCAATCAAATACGACCTCGTGCTTTTATTTACAATAGTTATACAGCAATCAACGACTTTGCCGATGATTTGCAGGGTAAGAACCTGCAAACACAAAGTGCTGGTCATATCTTGTCGGGTGCGCATACCTATAATAAATATCAAATCGAAAACCATCCTGATAATCCGGTATTCTGTTTTGTTCAAAATATCTCGGTTAATGGCTTTGGGGATACTTTAGGGTACGACAACAAAGATTCCTGGGTTCAAGAGTCGACCTTAATGACTGACATGGCGCTCGCTCATACTTTGTATGATTCAAATGATAAAGCCTCTTCCGCATTATTTAAAACAGCTATTGCTGCATATAAACAATATCTTAATCATCCATCAGACAAACTTTTTTCAGAATCTGACTCAGGGAAAGAGGCCATCTCAGCGCTTACAGCACTCAAAGCGCACTACGCTGACATCCGTCCAAATCCCTCACAATCCCCCATTGAAACAGCTAAATCAGCCTTAAGAAAATTAATGGCCAGTGATTTACACTGCGATCATAACCATGCAAAATTAGTTCAATCTTTATCTATTTATATTGAAGAGGCTTCAATCAGCGGTTGTAAAAGCGGTAATGAACGCGCACAAGCCATTAATGGTCGCGTTGCCGTTTTTGATAGAACATTAGAAATACCAAACTCAGATGTTTTTAAACAACTGCAAGCACTTGCAAATTCTTCTCCTGATAACATTGAGCTGCATGCCGGCACATTAAAAACAGCCGTTGATACTGAATATAATAAAACAGGGCTTCAAGGTGCACTCTCTATTATCAGCCTGCTAGACCAAGGTGCTGCCGCTAAAGTACTCGCTAAAGTTAAATCTTTTTTCGGGACGTTCAATCGAAACTATGCAGAAGAATTTTCAGATGTAATGACTAATTTGTTCCAATTCAAAGCAGGAAAAATGCAAGCGCATAAAGAACTAACTGAAGAAATGATGAGTGCTTCAGGCATACCTAAAAGCTTTGGAGAACGTATCAAAGCACTCAGCCTGCCTATAAGAATTGCTGCTACCATCACGATACTACCCATTATTTTCATTGCTATCACAGGCGCACTTGATAATCAAAAAAGAGGTCAAGTCGCTTTAGCATTAGAAACTCAAGTAGCAAAATATACAGAACATAAAGGCGAAGACGTGGCTCGAGATGAAAGCTTGTTGTCTGAAACGACTGGCAAGAAGTTCTCTCTTGTTTCCAACGATGCAGAACAAGAAGTAGTTAATAAATCTGACGAGCCTGAAGAAGATGAAGAGCATGAAGAAGATGGCCTAACCTAGAGTTATAACCCATCTTACGCACGCGACTTGCAATACAACCTTAGAGTATCTAAGCTACGCTGATGCATGCGATTGAAATTAAACAACTCTATAAAACCTATGCCGGTGGCGTTGAAGCCTTAAAAGGCATCGATTTAACGATTGAATCAGGCGATTTTTTTGCTTTACTCGGCGCTAATGGCGCCGGAAAATCGACCACTATCGGCTTAATCAGTTCGCTTTTAACCAAAACATCGGGCTCCATTCAGGTGTGTGGCGTGGATTTAGATAAAAATCCAACCCAAGCCAAGCAATATTTAGGGCTTGTTCCTCAAGAAATTAATTTAAATATTTTTGAGCCTTGTCACCAAATTCTTGTTAATCAAGCCGGCTACTACGGTATTTCTCGTGAAAAAGCGCATGGACGCGCTGATGAATTACTCAAGCAACTTGGCTTATGGCATAAAAAAAACACCATCGTCCGTCGCCTATCAGGCGGCATGAAACGTCGACTCATGATTGCTCGCGCATTAATGCACCATCCGCGCGTACTGATATTAGATGAACCGACAGCAGGCGTAGATATTGAAATTCGCCACAGCATGTGGGAATTTTTAAAACGCACCAATGCCAAAGGCACGACGATTATTTTAACCACCCATTATCTTGAAGAAGCAGAGCAGCTCTGTAAACATATTGCCATCATCGATAAAGGCAAGCTAGTTGAAAACACCTCCACACAGGCTTTACTCGGTACTTTACAGCATCAAACCTATGTCTTTAGCACTGAAAAACCAATTAATTTTTTACCTGACTTGAGCCCTTGGGAGGCAAATCAAATCGATGCACATACGTTTGAATTGCGCGTTGATAATCAACATACGCTGAATCAAGTTTTTGCGCGGCTTGATGAACAAGGATTGGTTGTTCGAAATTTACGCAACAAAACCAATCGCCTAGAAGAATTATTTATGGATCTTATTTCATCATGACCCAAAATAAACAACTTATTGCACTGTATACCATCGTCCGGCGTGAAATGGTGCGTATGCTACGTGTTTCAAGCCAAACTTTTTTGCCCCCGGTGATTACGACAACACTCTATTTTTTGATTTTTGGTGCTGTGATTGGAGACCGTATTGGCCCTGTCTCTGGTTATACCTACACGTCTTTTATTGCCCCTGGTTTAATTGCCATGGGAATTATTACGAATTCGTACTCAAACGTCTCGACCTCGCTCTTTAGCATGCGTTTTCAGCGCAGTATTGAAGAAGTCTTAGTGAGCCCCATGCACTGGAGTATTATGCTGCTAGGCTACATGTTAGGCGGTGTAGTAAGAGGCCTGGTCGTTGCGTTGTTGATTACGTGTACCGCTGCTTTTTTTGTTCACTTAGATATATTCAAACATCTTCCTATGGCTATACTGGTACTGCTCTTAATTTCCTGTATTTTTTCATTGGCCGGATTTATTAACGGCATGCTCGCCCGTACGTTTGATGATGTCGCTTTTGTACCAACGTTTGTACTCACCCCGCTGATTTATCTCGGTGGGGTTTTTTATGCAACGAATATGCTGCCTGATATTTGGCAAAAAATTACTTATTTTAATCCGATTTATTATATGGTTCATGCGTTAAGACAAGTCATGCTGAATCAACCCGGCGTAAGCATTACGCCTGATTTAATCATGATGGGTGTAATGCTCATTGGATTATTAATCGCAAATGCGATTTTAATTAAAAAAGGCGTGGGACTGAGAGAATAATATTTTTAAATTAAATTTAAATTTAAATTTAAAAGAGTAGACAGCACAATCACAACAGTCCGATTTTACTAACTTGGAGGCCTCGTCACCTGCTTTAGGCTTCTTGGTTGCACAATGTGCCCAAGCTTGCTCACCACACGTCATTCCCGGCATCCCTAACAAAGGTATTGGCTGTGCAATTCCTACTGTCTATATTTGTATTATAGCCTACATTTTGTACAAAGCAAAAAACTTCTTCATGTACAACTTGAAGTCATCACGTTTTTTCTATAGAATTCAGCTCTTTGTCAAAATACGTTCAAAGACAAGCTTGGAGAAGAACCATGTATGCGGTAATCAAAACCGGCGGTAAACAGTACCGTGTTAAAAAAGGCGACGTGCTAAAAATTGAAACATTGTCAGCTGAAGCAGACAGTGATTTTAATTTTTCTGACGTTTTACTCGTTGTAGACGGTGAAAAAAGTTCTGTTGGAACACCGCTTCTTGAAAAAGCAGTGGTTACAGCTAAAGTACTTTCACACGGTCGTCATAAGAAAATTAAAATTATTAAGTTTCGTCGACGTAAGCACCATATGAAACAAATGGGGCATCGTCAAAATTATACCGAAGTTGAAATTACGGCAATTAGCGCGTAAATTTCTTTATTTTTTATCCGTATAAAGAAAAGGTAATAGAACCATGGCAACTAAAAAAGCAGGTGGTAGTACTCGTAACGGTCGCGATTCGAACCCTAAGTATTTAGGGGTGAAACGCTATGGCGGCCAACGTGTTAATGCAGGCGAAATACTTGTTCGTCAACGCGGAACAAAATTTCATGCAGGTCCAGGTGTTGGACTCGGACGTGACCATACCTTGTTTGCACTCGCAACAGGCTTGGTTCGTTTTGTAAAAAAAGGCCCGCATCTCAGACAATTTGTTTGTATTGATCCTGTTGTAGAACAAGAAACAACAAAAGCTTAATTCGTAGAGCAACCATGAAATTTGTAGACGAAGCCATCATTTATGTAAACGCTGGTCGCGGCGGTGATGGCTGCTTAAGCTTTCGGCGTGAAAAATATATTCCTTTTGGTGGACCAAACGGCGGTGATGGCGGCGATGGTGGCAGTGTCTTTCTGCGTGCCTCATCCGGCTTAAACACCCTCGTTGATTTTCGTCATCAACGACGACATAAAGCTGAAACTGGCCAACAAGGCATGGGTAGCAATTGTACTGGTAAGGCTGGCGAAAGTTTAACCGTTGATGTTCCGGTTGGCACTGTTGTTTATGATGCTGACACGAACGAGTGTCTTGGTGATATCAAAGCCGATGGCACCTTGCTCTTGGTTGCTCAGGGCGGCTTTCATGGCCTGGGTAATACACGCTACAAAAGCAGTACCAATCGAGCCCCACGCCAAATTAGCAAAGGCTCGCCTGGCGAGACCCGAACCCTTAAACTCGAACTACGTGTGCTCGCTGATGTTGGCTTGCTCGGTTTACCTAACGCCGGTAAATCAACGTTACTGAATGCCGTTTCAAGTGCTAAACCAAAAATTGCTGATTATCCATTTACGACACTGCATCCGTCACTCGGTGTTGTGAGCGTATCGAACCATCAAAGCTTTGTGATGGCTGATATTCCAGGCTTAATTGAAGGCGCTTCCACAGGTGCCGGCTTAGGCCATCAATTTTTAAAGCATTTAGGACGCACCTCTGTATTATTGCACCTGGTTGATATCTCGCCACGCGAAGACTATTGTCCGATTGAGGCTGCAAAAACGATTATAGGTGAACTTGAAAATTATAGTGCTGACTTACTCAACAAACCACGCTGGTTAGTGCTCAATAAAATAGATGCTTTTCCTGATGATGCATCGCGTGATGCCGCCATTCAAGACTTCTTAAAAGGCTTTGGTTGGAAAGACGCCTACTTTACCCTTTCAGCACTCACCAGACGCGGTACTGAGCCTTTGTGCCATGCGCTCATGGAGCACATTAATGCAACTAATGCGCTGAATGCGCCTTAGCCATCGGCTCTATAATCTCTTTTACGCGCGACACCCATGCTTTACCACAACGCACTTTAAATTCAAGATAAGGCGTGTCTGAACGATCAAGACGATATCCGACCTGACATGGAATACCTGCCAACGCTTCTTCTAGCTTTTCTGATGTTGAACCTTCTGGCACACCAAACAATTGCCATTTTAAGCAGATTTTATCACTAGGCGTAAGCTTTTGTTTTAAATACAACAGTGCATGATTTTCAAACATCGGTACACATTCTTTGGGCGGACCTGGCAATAAAATAAACAGCTGTTCGCCCTGCTCATATGCACAACCCCATGCTGTGCCATATGGATTCTCAAATAACACGGCATTTTCAGGAAATAAAGCTTGTGTTTCTTGGCCTGCATTAAGCATTAAAGCTGTATTAAGCCTTAAATTAACGGCTTTGAGACACTGTTCAATATGTATTAATACGTCAGGATAAGAGATTAAATCTATATTTAAATATTTTGCTAATGCAAAACGTGTTCTATCATCTGATGTAGGGCCTAAACCGCCCGTAATTATCACAACTTTATGATGCAATGCCAAAAAAGCAATACCATCAAATAATTCTTGTTCTTTATCACCACACACCATATGCATGCCCATCGGGAAACCCGCGGTGCTTAACGCATGCGCTAATATTTGGCTGGTGGTATTTAGCGTATCTCCATGAGTAAGCTCATCACCCGTTGAAAGTATTGCAATTGTCATAAAATCCTCTCATCTAACCAAGCAATTAACTGATTTCGTACATCAGGCGTTGCTTGATCTAAACTTTGTATGCAAGCAAACGCGGTATGATTGTTTTTATCTGCTTTTTTTAATTTAGCTTGTATTTTTCGCCATGTATGATGTGCAGGATTCACGCTCACTTCTCCGAGCTTGCCATCAAACGCCGCTTTATTTTGTTTGATATTAAGGTGGTAAGCCAGAGAAATCGGCCAAAACTGCTCCGGATGGCGCAATGCATGCTGCGCGTTATTTAATAATATATCGGTATATTGTTCAAAAAAATCAACAAACGTTTGTTTGAGTAACGGAAAAGGCACATGTGGTAAATGCATTAGTTTTTGATTAAATCCAGCTAAACGCGCACTGTTTTCTTGAACGATACGATGCCCAGGCCTTGAAATATTTAAACCAAAAAAACGCTTATATTTATTTTGAAGCTTCGCATCTGTTTGCGTTTTCCAACTGCCGCGTAGCACAGGCTTGCCTGCTTGAAAAAAATCTCCTGGCGCTAAAGGCTGCAATAAAAAACAATCATCGTTTAAATAAATAAAATGCTCAGATAAATCTGGAATGCGCCATAACATCGACTCAATGCTCAAGCTATTAAATATCGGCAAATAATCAAGATAATCACGAAAAATATCACGGTGATCGATAAGCTGAAAGCGATTGGCATTTGCCGTGCCTTCAAAACTTTTTAAAATAGAAGGCGTTTGCCCATCTGTAATAATAAAAATTTTACGAAGCCACGGCGCAAATTTTAATAACGCACGCAAACAATAATCAATTTCGCCGTTTGAGGCAAAACGTGTTGGCAGGGCTGCCTCTTCATCAACTTGATGTGCTTGTGTTGATTCAAAATAATTTAGCCGCTTTTTTAAATGCGCTTTATCAGCCCCATCAACCCAGGTTACTACTGCATCAATCATTTTCAATCACTATCTAACAACCCTTCATTATTCTGGCGCGGTTGCACCTGTTATCTGTTCATCTGTCGGTACAGCCATATCTGTTGGCTCTGTTGCATTAACATCTATAGCGGCTTCAGGTGCAGGAGCTGCGGGTGCTGGTACCGCGACAACCGCTTCTGACTCCGTCTCAGGCGCTGCAGATGTTGTATCTTGTGCTGGCTGCTGTATAGGTTGTATCACCTCATTCGTATCTACATCAGGCATCGGTGGTGCATCATTCCCGCCACATGCAGCTAGTGCTAGTGCTATTACGCCTGTCACCGCCATCATCGCTAAACCTTTCATTGCCTTCTCCATGTTATTAAAACAGCAAACCGAATTAGTCTATCAAAATTTCAGCCGAAAGAAAGCGTCTCTTTCTTTATTCAAGTAATTCCCGCTATAATGAACAGCTTTTTAACATTTAACACCATTTAATTAAATTAGGTTTACCTGTGACAACCCGTTCTCATTCAAAAATATCAACTTTTGCCTTAGTCCTGCTGATTACAGGTGCTATCGATAGCATTCGTAATTTACCTGCCACAGCACTGTTTGGCTCAACACTTATTTTCTTTTTTTTGTTCGCGGCCATTGTTTTTCTCATCCCAATCGCGCTTATTTCAGCAGAGCTTGCCTCAACCTGGTCTGAAGAAGAAGGTGGTGTTTACAGCTGGGTCAAACATGCCTTTGGTGACACTATGGCGTTTTTTACCATCTGGCTCCAATGGATTAATACCCTTGTTTGGTATCCGACTATACTCTCTTTTATTGCAGGCACGCTGGCTTATTTAATTAATCCTGAACTTGCGCAAAATAAAGCTTATTTAATTTCCGTAATACTTATTACTTTTTGGTCTTTAACGTTTGTTGGCTTAAGAGGCCTGCGTGCATCAGCTGCATTTGCAAGTTTTTGTGCGATTGTAGGTATGATATTGCCCATGGGTATTATGATTGTGCTTGCTATTATTTGGATAATTCAAGGCCATCCGCTTGCCATTGATTTAAGCCCCAAAAATCTCATCCCCCATTGGGGAAACCCCCAATCCTGGGCATCGCTTACCGCTATCGTGACCGCATTTTTGGGCATGGAGCTTGCTGCTGTTCATGTTCGCAATGTAAAAAATCCTCAAAAAAACTATCCGCGCGCCATGCTGTTTTCAGTGCTTTTAATTCTAAGCACCATGATTTTGGGCTCACTCGCAATTGCGATTGTGCTGCCACAAGACAATATCGGCTTGGTTCAAGGCGTTATGCAAGCGTTTACGCACTTTTTTGAAGCGTATCATCTCGAAAAATTCATGCCTGTTATGATTATTATGCTCTTGCTCGGCAGCTTAGGCGGCATGGTCAACTGGATTATTTCCCCTGCAAAGGGCCTATTACTTGCAGCAAACCAAGGCTTTTTACCGCCATGGCTGTACCGCCTAAACAAACATGGCGTTGCCTCACGCATTTTATTACTCCAGGCTTGCCTCGTGACAGTGCTATGCACGGGCTTTTTCTTATTGCCCTCTGTCAATGCAATTTACTGGCTCTTTACCGCTTTAAGTACAGAGCTTTATCTTGTGATGTATGTATTATTATTTATTGCAGCTATTTATCTTAAACATAAATTCAAAGATAAGCCCCGTCATTTCTCAGTGCCTGGCGGTAAAATAGGCTATTATTTCACCTGCGCCCTTGGGCTTTTTGGCTGTGTTATTAGCTTAATT
>JASJHH010000141.1:0-14367 GCA_033791145.1 Legionella sp. | reverse complement strand
CCACTACTATTAATAGAAATTAAAAGTACGGATGATGTTAGGGCTGAACACCTTACTGCATTAGAAAGCATTGCTAAAGACATAGGAGAAAACGAAGCGGTTTGCTTTTCTAACGATAAACGCGAAAAGAAGATGGGTAACGTAAGGGTTTACCCATGGAAAAAAGGGATTAAAAAGTTTTTTTCATAAAATCCCCTCTTTATCCATCATAAAAGAATGATCAACTGAACCCGACCCCATTGAGCCTGATACACGAAAAGACCGGTATACTCAAGAATTAATCAGTTAAAGCATAGTCACTTTCTTATTACACAAACAAAAGCTGTGTTGACAATTCAACCCACCCCATCTATAACATCCCTTTCATTTTTTTATGTGGCTGTTTATGACTGTTGACTCAAATAATACAAATAATCCCAGTAATCCCAGTAATCCAATCGATGACACCAACTTTTTAGATTATGCCGAGGCACATGGCTTTGGTGATATTCATATTAAACTAGACCCCAAAACAGGTATGCGTGCTATCGTTGCGATTCATAGCACAACACTTGGGCCAGCACTCGGTGGCTGTCGTTTTATTGAATATCCTAATTCAAACACAGCGCTTTATGATGCCATGCGGCTTGCGCGTGGTATGAGTTATAAAGCAGCCTCGGTCGGCCTGCCTTTGGGTGGCGGAAAAGCGGTTGTGCTACAACCCAGCACCCCCTATGACCGAACCGCTTATCTCAAATCATTTGGTGAATTTGTTGACTCATTAGGCGGGCGTTATATTACTGCGATGGACAGTGGTACTGAACTCAGCGACATGGATATTATTCGAGAACAGACGCCTTTCGTTGCAACTTGCTCAAATTTAGAGGGCGACCCATCCCCTTCAACCGTACAAGGCGTGTTGCATGGCATACAAGCAGCTAGCGCATTCAAATGGAATAACCCCGAATTAAAAAATTTGCATATTGCGATTCAAGGCTTAGGTCATGTTGGCTATGGCCTTGCTGAAAAATTACATGCAATGGGTGTAAAACTCACGGTTGCTGATATTAATCCTGAAGCCGTCGCACGTGCCGAGAAAGAATTAAATGCTACATCTGTACCAACCGAAAGCATTCATGCGGTTGATTGTGACATATTTGCGCCTTGTGCACTCGGTGGCATTTTAGATGACACGCGCATTAAACAACTCCAAACCACGGTCATAGCAGGTGGTGCAAATAACCAACTCGCACATACCTATCACGGCCAAATATTGCATGATGCAGGTATTTTATATGCCCCAGATTATGTAATTAATGCAGGCGGATTGATTTTTGCAGCCGACAATTATTTGGATAACATGGATAAGCCGCTCGCAGAGCAGCTCGAATATATTAATACGTCTCTGACTGAAATTTTTGAGCGTTCAGCGCATGAGAATATCCCAACGAGTACGATTGCTGATACCATCGCACAAGAAAAACTTGAGGCGACTACGCCATGAAGCATTTAAATATTACTGAACCATTGTATCAATATGTATTAGATGTTTCTGTGCGAGAGCATTCGGTACTCAAGGCTCTGCGAGAAAAAACAGCTGAACTGCCGCTTAGTATTATGCAAATTGCACCCGAGCAAGCGCAGTTCATGCAATTTTTATTAAACATATTAAATGCTAAAAAAGTCTTAGAGCTCGGGACATTTACAGGATACAGTGCCCTTGCGATGGCACTTGCTCTACCCGACAATGGGCAATTAATCACATGCGATATAAATACTGAATGGACTGATTACGCCAAGCCCTTCTGGGAAGAAGCGAAACAAGCGCATAAAATTAATCTTAAATTAGGCAAAGCACTCGATACGCTCGAGTGCTTGCTTGAAGATAATCATGCAGGTACATTTGATTTTATTTTTATTGATGCGGATAAAACCAATTATTTAAATTATTATGAATATGCCTTAAAACTTTTAGCACCGAATGGTGTGATTGCTATTGATAACGTACTTTGGAGCGGTGAAATTATTAATCCAAATGATAAACGTGCACAAACAAAAGCAATTCAAGATTTAAATGCCCACATCAAAGCAGATAAACGCGTTGATATTAGCTTATTACCACTGGCTGATGGCTTGTTTTTAATCCGCCGTCATTGCGAGCCGTAAGCGCGGCAATCTATTTAATAACCAATAACAACAAGGAGTGTGTGTTATGCCAAACCAACCATCCAAAGAAAACCCGTGCGGACTTGACGGCTTTGCTTTTCTCGAATTTGCAGGCCCTGATGCTGCTGTTATTGAAACTTTGTTTGAAAAACAAGGATTTACCAAACACGCTACGCATCAAACCCAACCGATTACCTGGTACCAACAAAATAACATCCAGTTTATTTTAAACGCCACACCAAATACAAACGCCGCAGCGCATGCAACAACACATGGCGCTGGTGCTTGTGCGATGGGATTTCGTGTTCATAACGCACAACAAGCGTTTGATCATGCGATTGCAAACGGCGCTAAAGCCTTTCAGGATAATACTGACGTAAATTATGGTTTACTCGCGATTGAAGCCATTGGTGGCAGTGTGATTTATTTTGTAGATGACACCAATACGCCGTTCAAAAACGAATGGCAATTGGCTGAAAACACCAATAACACCCCATCACAAGGCCTAATCGAAATCGATCACTTAACCCATAACGTTAATCGCGGCAATATGGATACTTGGGCTGACTTTTATGATCGTATTTTTGGCTTTAAAGAAATTCGCTTTTTTGATATTAAAGGCCAAGTCACAGGTCTGATTAGCCGTGCACTCGGAAGCCCTTGTGGCAAAATTAAAATTCCTCTCAATGAGTCAACAGACGACCAATCACAAATTGAAGAATTTCTTCGTGATTATCACGGTGAAGGCATTCAGCACATTGCACTCAGCACCAATAATATTTATCAAACCGTTCACGGCTTACGTACTGCTGGCATTAATTTCTTAGATGTTCCTGATACGTATTATGAAGGCATTACAGCGCGTGTGCCTTGGCACAAAGAACCGCTAGATCAACTCCAAGCTGAGAAAATTCTCCTCGATGGCACCCCAACACCTGAAGGCGGATTGCTGCTTCAAATTTTCACAGAAAATCTATTTGGTCCTGTGTTTTTTGAAATTATTCAACGACAAGGCAATGATGGCTTTGGTGAGGGTAATTTTAAAGCATTGTTTGAGGCCATTGAACGCGATCAAATCAAACGGGGTACTTTAAAAATTAATTCATCTGAAATGGCGTCTTAAATTATGAAATTTGCAACCTTAAAATCAGACACATCGAGAGATGGAAAATTATGTATCGTCAGCCGTGATTTATCACGCGCTGTCGATGCAAGTGCGATTGCACCGAGCTTACAACAAGCCCTTGAAAATTGGGATAAGGTATTTGATGGCTTAGAAACGCTTTCATCAGAACTCAATGCCGGCAAACTAGAATCTCAAGCATTTGCTTTTGATCCTACAGCTTGCACATCTCCCCTGCCACGTGCTTATCAATGGGCCGATGGCAGTGCTTATGTGAATCATGTTGAACTCGTCCGTAAAGCACGTAATGCTGAAATGCCTTCAAACTTTTGGACCGATCCGCTTTTATATCAAGGCGGTTCAGATACGTTTATTGGCCCTTGCGACCCTATTTCTGTTAGTGATGAAGCTTTTGGTATTGATTTTGAAGCCGAAATTGCAGTGATTACAGGTGATGTGCCCATGGGCATTCAATCAAAAAACGCAGGCAAACATATTCGTTTATTGATGCTCGTGAACGATGTCTCGTTACGTAATTTAATTCCCGCTGAAATTGCTAAAAGTTTTGGGTTTTTTCAGTCTAAACCTTCAAGCGCTTTTTCACCTGTTGCCATCACGCCTGATGAACTCGGTGAAAGCTTTGATGGAGAGCGCCTGCATTTGCCGCTATATAGCTATTTAAATAATGATTTATTCGGCAAACCCAATGCAGGCGTAGACATGACGTTTTCGTTCCCTGACTTAATTGCGCATACAGCTAAAACCCGTAAGCTCAGTGCTGGTACAATTATCGGTTCAGGAACTGTGTCTAATACAGACCGAAGCCAAGGCTCTTCTTGTATTGCAGAAAAACGTATGCTCGAAATTATATCTGATGGCAAGCCAAAGCAAGCATTTATGCAGTTTGGTGACACCATACGCATCGAAATGCTAGACAGTGCAGGGAATAATCTTTTTGGAAGTATTGACCAAACCGTTGTTCAATATACGCCGGAGCAATAAGCATGAAGCTTTATGACTATTATCGTTCAACAGCCAGTTATCGAGTACGTATTGCACTCAATTTAAAACAACTGCCTTTTGAGTGTATTCCAGTTCATTTAGTGCGTGATGGCGGTGAGCAGCATTTGCCTGCTTACCGCGCATTAAACCCTCAAAGTCTCGTTCCAACACTGCTTGATGAAAATCAAAGTATCATCACGCAATCCATCGCGATTTTAGAGTATTTAGAAGAAGCTCATCCAACACCGGCACTTTTACCAAAAGACTTACATGCGCGTGCATTTGTTCGCAGCTTAGCTTTGATTATTGCTTGTGACATACATCCACTGAACAATTTACGGGTATTAAAACAATTAAAGCACCAATTTAATGCGAGCGAATCGGATGTGAGCACTTGGTATCATCACTGGCTCAAAGTAGGATTTGATGCGTTTGAAACCAAACTTAGTGCATCGAATCAAAATAATCCAAATTTTTGTGATGGCAATCAAATAAGCTTTGCTGATATTTGTTTGATTCCCCAGGTATTTAACGCCGAGCGATTTAAGTTTTCGCTTGAACCCTACCCGCTGATTCAAGCGATTAATACGCATTGTTTAAGCCTTAAGGCTTTTCAAAATGCAGCGCCTATTGAAGCAAGTACTTAAGAAATAGCGCCCATGGGCAAAGCACCTGCATCAAGCATAAATACATAAAACCCACGTACCATCATATAAATTCCGATGATGAATACAATAACACTGATGACATAATGCCCCCTGCCTGCCCATAGTTTTTTAGCCATTGCTAACATGCGCTCAGGTGCTGCAAGCCAACACACACTTTTAATCAAAAACAGCCAACAAATTATCGTGACATACACACGCGGCCCAAACACCCAAATATTATGCACCACCACTAAAAATAAACTCACAAATAACGACAGAGAAGCCGTCATCATCAGACCAGGACCTGGTGTTTTTAACTTGCCTATCATGACTTTATAATAATCCGCTCGACTAATTAAAATAATAGACATTATTACAAAATATAAGCCAAATACTTGTGCAAATAAAAAAGACTGAAAATAAGAGCCAATCATGTATTTTCTCCTCAAGATTAAATGTCACTCTACTATTTAATAACTGGGTTTATGCTGAATTGCAACATTCTCTACATCATTGTGTAAACTCAAGTCCACAAAGCAGCAATTGGAACAGCAAATAATTTATCTCCAAATGATGTCGTATGATCACCGTCATACAATAAAATACCCAGTTTAAATTTCTGACCAATCATCGCTTTTAACTTATTCAGACCTTGAAAGTCTTTCTGATTGATAGATGCCGCAGCTTTTACTTCTATTCCAATGACCTCATCTAAAGCATTCTCAATAACAATATCAACCTTATACTTATCTTTATCTCTGTAGTGATAAAAATATAATCTTTCATTTACAAAGCTAGCTTGTTTTCTTATCTCATTAAATACAAAAGTTTCTAGCAGAGAACCTAATATACTAGGATTTGCATTAATTTTTTCTGAGGTTAGTCCCTGGGCTGCACATATGATACCAGTATCTGAAATATGAATTTTGGGTGTTTTAATCAACCTTTTAGATGCGTTTGCATGCCATGCAGGCAAATACTCAATTAAAAATAATTGCTCTAATAAAGCCGTATATTTCTTTGCTGTTGCACGATGTAGATTTAATTTTCCAGCTAGTTCTGTAAAATTAATTAACTTTCCAGAGTAGAGTGTTAACACCCTAAACAGCTTATTTAGTTCACTAGGATGCGCGATGTGCTCTAAATCATACATATCTTTTTGAATGAGGCTTTGTAAATAATTGTTATACCATGCTTGTATTCTCCCTTCTTTTTCTCTTTGCACAGGTTCCGGAAAACAACCTGTAACAATTCGTTGAGTTACATAATCTCTTATTCTTATATCTTTTGTCGTTGGTGCTTCTCCGTTTAAAAGTTTTTCTATGAAAGTGGGTTTTTTTCCTAATATTTCATATTCAGAAAGTGTACTTAGCGGAATCATTTCCATTCGACCCGCCAAAGAATCAGATAAAGTTGGAAGCAATAAAGCATTTGCTGAACCCGTTAATAAAAATCGACCCGGTCGTCGATTTTCATCCACAGCTTGTTTTATAGAAACAAATATTTCGGGTAACCTTTGCACTTCATCCAAAACAATAGCGCTTTCTTTTGGCATGTTTCTTATGAATCCCACAGGATCCGCTTTTGCAATATTTAACTGTGCCGTATCATCGAACGATATATACTCCCAACGCTTATCAATAATATCTTTAACGATAGTTGTTTTTCCAGATTGTCGAGGACCCATAATATATACAACGGGCGTATCTTTTAATGCATCATCAATATTATTTTTTATATACCGCTTAAACATGATTTATCCTATCGTCCATTTGACGATTTAATCACCGTCCAATTGTCGATTGTATCACCGACTAATTGACGATTACAACACCTGCTAATTGACACGCTCTTTTCTGGCTATTTTTTATGTTATATCATCTACATCTTTATGAATATTTGAAACTCTGGAAATACAATGTCAAACGTCCAATCAATTAAAGCTTGTTTAAGCGGAACCATCAAAGCCGACACCTTAGTTACCATTCGTGGCTGGGTTAAAACACGACGTGACTCAAAAGCAGGCCTTTCTTTTATTAGCCTTCATGATGGTTCATGTTTTCATCCCATTCAGATTATTGCGCTGAATACACTTAAAAATTACAAAGACGCAATTCAAAAGCTCACAGCCGGCTGTTCTATTACCGCAACAGGTAAACTAGTTGAATCAGCAGGTAAAGGCCAAGCTTACGAAATTCAAGCAGATAGCATTGAGGTTGTCGGATGGATTGAAAACCCAGAAACTTATCCGATTCAGGCCAAACGCCATACCCTTGAGTACTTACGTGAAGTCGCACATTTAAGACCACGTACCAATACCATAAGCGCTGTTACACGCATCAGACACGGCATTTCACAAGCCATTCATCGCTTTTTACACAACGAAGGCTACCACTGGATTCACACCCCAATTATTACAAGTAACGACTGTGAAGGCGCAGGCGAGCTCTTTCGTGTGAGTACACTAGATATTATTAACCCCCCTAAAACACCGGATAATAAACCTGATTTTTCCCATGATTTTTTTGAAAAAGAAACGTTTCTCACCGTTTCAGGACAGCTTAATGTCGAGGCATACTGCCTCGCCATGTCTAAAGTGTATACCTTTGGGCCTACGTTTCGCGCCGAAAACTCGAACACCAGTCGTCACCTAGCTGAATTTTGGATGGTTGAACCTGAACTTGCCTTTGGCACACTCGATGATATTTGTAAATTATCTCAAAAATTCTTACGTTATATCTGCGAGGCAATGCTCAACGAATATCCTGATGACTTAGCGTTTTTTAATCAATTTATTGATAAAACATGTTTGGCACGGCTTGAAGCTTTGGTTCAATCTGACTTTGAAAAATTAAGCTATAAAGACGCTATTACATTACTCGAAAAAACCAAACAGCCTTTTGAGTATCCAGTACGATACGGCCTCGATTTACAATCAGAGCACGAACGCTATCTCACCGAACAGCATTTTAAAAAACCTGTGATTATCACCGATTATCCCAAAGACATTAAAAGCTTTTATATGCGCCTAAACGATGACAACCAAACAGTCGCTGCCATGGATGTTTTAGTGCCAGGCATCGGTGAAATCATTGGCGGCAGTCAGCGAGAAGAACGCTTAGACATCCTTGAAGCCCGAATGGATGCGCAAGGCTTAGATAAAACACAATATGCATGGTACCTTGACCTGCGTCGCTACGGCACCGTACCGCATTCAGGCTTTGGCCTCGGCTTGGAGCGCTTGGTCAGCTACGTTACCGGTGTTTCAAACATTCGTGATGTCATTGCATTTCCAAGAACACCAGGACATGCGGCGTATTAAACCTAGCGCAATAATTACTGTATTGCGCAACATGGCCCGACTTTAACTTCTGTAAGCACTTCTGCTTTTTCGGCTGCTTTAGTCCCTGAATAAAACAGGCTGTCTGGATGCTCCGAAACACTCACGCTTGATGCGCTGTCTTCTTGAAGCGCTTTAAGCCTGGCATATAAAAACGAATCTGGATGGGTGTAATCCTCATGCGTATTTAACCAAAATATTTCACCATTGCAGGCTTTACAACCGACAGTTACACTTAACGCTCGATCAGCTTTACTCACAGCTAGGAGTAAGCCCTTCAATTGCTGAGGGCTAAGAAAACCTATCGTCAAATCAATACAGGTATTCTCTTTTAGTTGCTGCAACCTTAAAACTTCTGACGTTGCATCAACCCAAGCATTAAATGCAAGTGAATATGATACAGGACAAGTAAACAAAGGAGACATTAAAGTGTTTATTTTTGGGGTAAGGAAATAATCAATCACGTCATCCGTACCGCACGCTGACTTGCTTTCATGCGATGTGATTTCGTCTGCGTTTTCCTCTGGGTTTTCTTCTATATCTTCGAGCTTAAAATCATAAGAAGCATTAGAAGCATTAGAATCACTAGATTCATCAGAGTTATATTCAATAACTTTCATGTCATCATACTGCGTTTCATCTTTAACTTTTATCATAAAAAAATATTTAGACCTACAATTACTCTCTGTGCTCATATAATAACACAATAAATTATTAATTACTTTTTTTAATAAATTCTATCGTATCTTTCAATGAAAGTGGCTTAGCAAAATAATAGCCTTGTACGTAATCACATTTATTTTGCTTTAAGAAATCTGCATGCCTTTTAATTTCAACACCTTCAGCAATCACTTTAATCCCTAAACTATGTGCCAACTGAATGGTTGACTGAAGAATAATTTTATTATGGGGATCTTTATCCATGTCTTGAATAAAAGATTGATCAATCTTTAAAATAGCAATCGGCAAGCGCTTCAAATAACTCAACGAAGAATAACCTGTGCCGTAATCATCTATCGCTAACTGAATCCGTACATTAAATAAATCATCTAATTTTTTAATTAATCTTTCAGGATGATTAACAAATGAAGTTTCTGTTAACTCAAAAATAATTTTATTAATATCTACATTAAATTCTTTCAGTGCTGCAAGAATATCTTCTACTGTTCGTGTTTCACTGAGCTCATCTGCCGTTACATTCACCGAAACAAACAACAGTGGCTTCGTATCAAGTTGACTAAATTCTGAAAAAACACGCCTTGTCACCCATTTACCAAGCGGTACCATCAAGTTCATTTTTTCTGCTTCGGGTAAAAATTCTTCAGGATATAAAACACCTAAGTGCGGGTGCTGCCAACGCAGGAGCGCTTCAACGCCATGGCATGCCCCTGTCTTTAAATCAACAATAGGCTGATATGCCATATAAAATTCATCTTTTTGTAATGCATTTCTAAGGCCATTGTTAATCCATAACCAACGCTCAGTTTGCTCATCTAAATGCTCTGAATAAAAATAACTCTGGTTTTTTCCATGTGATTTTGCTTTATGCATGGCCACTTCGGCATGTTGTAATAACTCAACCCCCGTATTGCCTGCCAAAGGATAAACAGAAATCCCAATGCTTACATTGCTATATATCTTTTCACCCGCTACCTCAAATGGCTCATCGAGTGCATTTAATATATTGTGAGCGACCACACCGGCATATTCAGATTTTCTTAAATGATCTAAAACAATAACAAATTCATCTCCTTTTAAACATGCGACCATATCCGTTTTTCGTGTGTGATCTTTTAAAAGTGCTAGCGTTTTTAAAAGCACCACATCACCTGCTGCTTTTCCAAAAACATCATTAATTGTTTTGAAGTTATCCATATTCAAATGCAGAACTGCCATATGTTCTTCAGATAACTTTGCTGCTTTTATGGTATGTACCATTTTTTTATCAAAATCCATACGAGCGGCTAAATCAACAATAAACTCTTTTTCCGTCATATGTTCTAATAACTCACTAGTTGCCTTTTTTTCAGTAACATCTTGAAGGTTAATTAAATAAGCCGACTTATTTTCCCAGACAAGTTTTAAAGCCAATGCTTCAAAAAATAAAGTGCTTCCATCAAACTGTTGCATCGAGACTTGGCTCATATGTGTCGTATGATCGGTTAAATCAACCGGCATATCTAACACTTGTCCCAAAAGACTCGTTTCAGGCGTTCCCAATAAAGTTAAAGCGACTTCATTTAGATAAAGTATCTTTTTTTGCGAGTTAACCACAACTGTCGGACCTAAACACCGCTCAATTAATTTTAAAATCACCTGCTTTTCTGTGTTTTGAAGCGGCTTTGAAGCCATGGATGCCCCTCATGTTAGGCCTTATTCTTAAGTGTCGGACATAAATCCAGAAAATTCAAATTGAAACGCTTAAAAAATGCTCAAAAATTAAACTTCCATGCGCTGTCAAAATAGCTTCAGGATGATATTGCACACCAAATAAAGCATACTTTTGATGCTGAACGCCCATGATGACTTGCTTTTCACGCGCATCATACGTCCACGCGGTTATATCCCAGTTTGTCGGTAAGCTTTCAGATGAAACCACCAATGAATGATAGCGTGCTGCTAAGAAAGGCTCTGTCATCCCTTTAAATAAGCCTTTCCCTGTATGATGCATCTCAAATACCTTACCATGACAAATTTCAGAGGCTTCTATCACCTCGCCTCCAAACGCTGTAATTAAACACTGATGCCCCAAACACACCCCAAGCATTGGATATTTCTGATAATATTTTAAAATAAAATTTTGTGTTTCTGGCGCCTCACTCGGATGCCCTGGTCCTGGAGATAACACGATATGTGTGGGCGCTAATGCTTCAATGTTTTGCAATACAAGCGTGTCTGATTGTACGACCGTTACATGAGCCCCTAATTGCTCTAAATAGCTTTTAATCAGCTGTGTGAACGAATCATAATGATCAATTAATAATACATGCGCACTCATAGAACGCCCGGCTTTAATAAATCCGTAAAAAATTTTGCTTTTAACTGCACTTCTTCAAATTCTGACTGCATCGTTGAATCATACACAATACCACCACCCACACCTAACTCACCACGTCCATTTTGGCATAATACAGTTCTAATCGGCACGTTAAAACTCATATTATTTTGAGGCGTAATATATCCAATCGCGCCTGTATAAACATGCCGTGGTGCGCGTTCTAGCGCATGAATAATTTCCATGGTTCGGCGTTTAGGCGCGCCTGTAATCGAACCACACGGGAATAAAGCGTGAATAATCTCTGAAAAGCTTAAATCAACGTCTACTTCACTTTCAATGCTTGATGTCATTTGATGTACGGTTTCATACGATTCAACGTCTAATAATTTTGACACCTGCACTGATCCAGGTTTTGAAATCGCTGACAAATCATTTCTTAATAAGTCTACAATGATAATATTTTCAGCTCGTGATTTTAAATCCGTCCGCAAAAAATCTTGATTGGCTTTGTCACGGATTAAATCAACATCTCTTGGCATGGTTCCTTTCATGGGTTTAACATGCATTTTATGGTTAGTTTTAGAGAAAAAAAGCTCTGGGGAAAGCGATAAAATCTCATAATTTGGCATTTCAAGTAATGCCGAATAAGCCACTTTTTGGCGTTCGCGCAATGCGCGATATAACCCTCGACTTGAACCTTTTATATCAAAGGCATACTTTGTGGTTAAATTCACCTGATACGTATCACCGGCTGTAATATGCTGCTTTATACGAGAAAATTTTTTATTATATTCTGATTTTGTGATATTTAGATGAATATTATTTATTACGGTCTGCTGGTAATTCGCTAAAGAACCTACGCCCCGCGGCTTGCCTAAAAACGCATTAATTTCAGATGTATTTAAATTTTCAGGTGCTTTAAACGCAAAAAAATGCATCAATGGAAAAGTAGGTGTTTCTAAAAGCTGCGATAAGCCGCGTAATACATACCCTGCTTCATAACTTAAACACCCAGCCAGATAATAACCATCGCGTCTTAAAGCATCCAAATCAGCTAAGCTTTGGTGCAAGCTTTTCGCATCCCAACAAACCACCTCATGGAATGGCTCTGAAAATAACAAACCGGGATGAGATAAGCCATTATCTCGTGTGTTTTCAAACAATAATTTTACTGCGCCCAAACTTGCACTCAAACCACGCCCAACCTTGCTTTTAAATATCCAGGCTGGTACTTTATGCGCTTATTTTAGGTTCTTCAAGTATAGGGATAATCTGTGGCTTCATCTAAGCGTGTTTTAAGTGTTTTTTCGCTCGTCATGATTAACGTGATTGCGGTTGACAGCTTACGAACCCTCCCTATTTCAGCCAAGCTCGGTTTTTCACTGATTTCTTATTATGCTTTAGCTGCACTTATCTTTTTTATTCCCGTGGCATTGGTTGCTGCAGAACTTGCCACCGCTTATCCCAGTACCGGTGGCATTTATATCTGGGTGCGTGAAGCATTTGGCAAACGAACTGCTTTTATGACCATTTGGCTACAATGGATTTATAATATTGTTTGGTACCCAACAATTATGGCTTTTGTGGTTGCAACGCTTGCCTACTTGTTTGACCCTAATCTTACCAATCATAAAGTGTATTTACTCACGACCATGATTGGGCTTTTTTGGCTATTTACTTTTTTGAACTGCCAAGGCATGAAAATATCAAGCCTGATTAGCACGTTAGGCGCCTGTCTTGGGACCATTATTCCCATGCTTGTGATTATATTACTCGGCCTAATTTGGATACTTCAGGGCCGGCCACTTGCAGCGCACATCACAGACACCTCCTGGCTGCCTGATCTGACAACACTGGGCAATCTTCCTTTATTTACAGCCGTATTATTTGGTTTGATTGGTATGGAAATGTCTGCCATTCACGCAGGAGACGTTAAAAATCCACAACGTGATTATCCACGTGCATTACTTTACTCAACTATTCTGATTTTTTTAACGCTGGTACTTGGCTCGCTCGCAATTGTCATTGTTGTGCCTGGTGAGACTTTAAGTATGGTCTCAGGCCTGATTGATGCCTACGCCATTTTCTTTGAAGCCTATCACATGAACTGGCTCACCCCGATTATTGCCGTACTGATAGTGCTTGGTGCTGTCAGCAGCATCTCGGCCTGGATTATTGGCCCAACCAAAGCCTTACTCGTTTCAGCCCATGATGGATGTATTCCACAAAAATTTACCCAAACAAATAAGCACGGTGTACCCACCGCTATTTTAATCACCCAAGCGGTTATTTTTACGGTTCTCACCAGTTTTTTTGTGTTATTTCAAACGATTAATGCGGCTTATTGGATATTAAGCGATATGTGCGCGCAAATGGCCTTACTGGTTTATATGCTCATGTTTGCTACAGCTATTAAATTACGCTACAGCAAACCGAATCAGCGTGGTGCTTATCGTATTCCAGGTGGCATGTTTGGGATATGGCTTGTTGCGGGCACCGGGCTTATTTGTTGTGCTGGCACCATCTTGCTTGGCTTTATTCCCCCAGCTCAAGTGCCCATTAAAAATATGATGTTATTTGAATCGCTCTTAATCGGCGGTTTGATTTTATTTACAATCATGCCATGGTTTTTAACACGAAAATTAAAAGACAATGAGTAACTTCCCACGTCATCCAGAGCGCAGCGCTTCCAATTAGCCTTAAGTTTTAGTTGACAATGGGTCTTAGCTTTAGACGAAAAGTTATTTAGAACGCCCTTCTCCCGCGGGCGGGGGAAGGTGCCCGTAGGGCGGATGGGGGGAGGGTCAAGAGGGTTTGAAATAATCAATTAAAACATTTTTTTATTTGAAAAAAGCCTCAGAAGTACAGAGGAACACTGATTAAGCGCTTTAGGTAGCCCTTTTTAAATTTTAATGACTGACGCGTATTTCTCAAATCTTGCCATAATTTCTGTTCTGCGGGTGTATTTTTCTGGCGAAGCAAGCGCGCTTTTATTTAATCCTCCCCCCATCCGCCCTACGGTGTGACCGGAACATAGGTAACATAAATGACCGGAGACATCGGTAACACGCATGGTATCATATTTTTAACACTTTGCATGTTTTCTCGCTAA
>JASJHH010000140.1:0-2899 GCA_033791145.1 Legionella sp. | reverse complement strand
CGCACACAACGCTGTGATGATGTCGCGCGAGTATAGCTACGAGTTTCTGCGCCTAAAAATACATCTTTAAACGGAACCATACCGGCATTAGTGAAAAGTAACGTGGCATCGTTACCCGGTACCAGCGAACTACTTGCTACGATTTGGTGCTGTTCAGCTTTAAAAAAATCTAAAAATGCTTGTCTAATTTCAGCAGTTGATTTGATCATCTTGGTCATCTAAAGTTATCTCTTAATCTAAATTTAATGCCGCGGAAATTTGTTCAAAATCAAATCCACGAGATTGTAAAAATCGAATACGTTTCGCTTTGTCTTTTTCATCGCTTATTGGCGTATCAGCAAAACGTTTTTGATAGGCAACATGTGCCTGTTCAAACCAATCTATCGACTGGGTTTGATGAATTTCGCTAATGATATCATTTGCTAAACCTTTTTGCTTTAATTCTGCGCAAATATAGATCCAGCCATAACCTCGGCTTATGCGAACCCTCATCAAGCTTTCAGCAAAGCGTATATCACTTTGAATATTTTGTTCGCTCAACGCTTGTAAAATAGGCTCGATATCTTCAAGTGCATACTCGCGCAGTAATAATTTTTGGCGTAATTCTTCTTTTGAATGTTCACGTCTGGCTAATAAGCCGTAAGCTGAATTTTTTATGTCTTTTTTAAACACGCATTACCTTTACACTAACAGCCTGATATTTTCAGGCTTTATTCTACATTCAGCCAGTATTAATTGCACACATAAAAAAAGGCGCACAGCGCCTTTATGGTTAATTATATACAAGATTAAAAATTAACATTTAATCTGCGTCATAGTTTAAATTAGGCGACAACCATCGCTCAACTTCGGTGACACTCATATCCTTACGCTTGGCATAACTTTCAACTTGGTCTTTTTCAATTTTAGCCACGGCAAAATACTTACAATCTGGATGAGCAAAATACCAGCCACTCACTGCAGCTCCTGGCCACATGGCATAGCTTGATGTGAGTTCCATGCCAATATTTTGTTCAACATTGAGTAACTGCCATAGTGTACCTTTTTCAGTATGCTCAGGACACGCCGGATAACCTGGTGCTGGGCGTATGCCTTGATATTGCTCTTTGATTAAGCTGTCATTATCTAATTGCTCATCACTTGCATAGCCCCAGTACTCAGTACGTATCAATTGATGTAAATATTCAGCCGACGCTTCAGCTAACCTATCGGCAATCGCTTTCAGTAAAATAGAGTTATAAGCATCATGGTTGGCATCAAACTTAGCAACTAATTCATCTGCGCCAAAGCCAGAAGAAACAGCAAAACCACCAGCATAATCATTAATGCCTGAATCTTTCGCTGCAACATAATCACTTAAACAGCGATTAAATTGTCCCGCAGGTTTTTTAGTTTGCTGTCTAAGGCCACGAATAGTTTGTGCAACTGTGCTGCGAGTTTCATCAGTATATAGCTCAATATCGTCTTCAACACGTTGTGCCGGAAATAAGCCAAATACCGCTTTAGCTTTTAGTGTGCCATTGTTGATAACGTCATCTAGCATGGCATTAGCATCGGCAAAAAGATTAGTCGCTTCTTCACCAATCAATTCGTGTTCAAGGATTTTTGGGTATTTACCTGATAACTGCCAAGTTAAGAAAAATGGCGTCCAGTCTATATATTCTCTAACTTTATTTAGGTCTAAATTATCGAGTACAGTTACCCCAAGTTTATTTGGTACTTTAGGCTTATAATCAGCAAAGCTTGTTGGATATGCATTGGCTCTTGCTTGCTCTAAATTAAGTAAGGTTGTGCGTGGCCCTTTGTTGGCATAACGCTGCCTTACCGTTTCATATTCACGTTCTGTGCGTTCAACTAATGCATCTTTTAAAGAGGGCGTCAGCAGTGAGTTCACCACAGATACCGAACGCGAGGCATTAGGGACATAAATAACCGGGTGTTGATACTTTTGTTCTATCTTAACTGCGGTGTGCGCTTTTGATGTTGTAGCCCCGCCGATAAGTAACGGTAGGCTAAAGTTTTGACGTTGCATTTCTTTAGCAACATGCACCATTTCATCAAGCGATGGGGTAATTAAGCCTGAAAGGCCGATAATATCGACATTTTCATCACGAGCAACTTGTAATAATTTTTCACAAGGCACCATAACGCCAAGATCGATCACCTCATAGTTATTACATTGCAGTACCACGCCAACAATGTTTTTACCTATGTCATGAACATCGCCTTTAACGGTCGCTAATAACACCTTGCCATTCGTGCTTATCTCAGTTTTTTCAAGTTCTATAAATGGCTGTAAATGGGCAACGGCTTGCTTCATTACGCGGGCCGATTTTACCACTTGCGGCAAAAACATCTGGCCTTCACCAAATAAGTCGCCAACAACATTCATACCATCCATCAATGGTCCTTCGATAACATCAATAGGACGTGTAGCTGCGAGCCTTGCTGCTTCGGTATCTTCAATGATAAATTCATTAATGCCTTTCACTAATGAATGCTCTAAGCGTTTATTTACCGGTAATTCACGCCAAGTTAAATCAATCTTTCGACCTTTTTTAGTGCCCGTACCTCGATATTCTTCGGCAACGTCTAATAAACGTTCGGTGCCGTCTTCATCAGTATTTTGAACAACATCCTCAACGGCTTGTAATAAATCTTTGGGAATATTTTGGTATATTTCTAATTGGCCCGCATTAACAATGCCCATATCCATACCATTTTTAATGGCGTGATATAAAAACACCGCATGAATCGCCTCACGCACCGGGTTATTACCCCTAAACGAAAAAGACACATTAGACACCCCGCCCGAAATCATCGCATGGGGTAGTGTTCGTTTAATCTCAGCAGTGGCTTCGATGAAATCAACTGCATAGTTATTGTGTTCTTCAATACC
>JASJHH010000139.1:0-4855 GCA_033791145.1 Legionella sp. | reverse complement strand
AAGTCGCTCAACAAAAAAGGATTCTTGCTGTTTTTATTGAGCCGACGCCTTATATTCTCGGTTTTTTAAAAGCATTAGTCTCTCAATACCCTGGTGAAATTGATGTGTTTTTTTTGAAAGAAAATCATACGCAACAATGGGAGGTGGGGTTACCCGAGGCTTATACGGTTTTATCCATGCCTTTGATCCAATCGGTTACTTACTTTAATCAGCAGATCACTCAAAAAAATTATCAATTGATTCATTTAGCTGGTTGGGGAAACCTGACTTGTCTTGCGATGATGTTGTTGAGTCGATTTAAAAAAATTCCGTTGTCTATTGAAAGTGATACACAGCTCAATAAGACCATTCCAAAATGGAAGCAGCGAATGAAATATTGGGGATATCAGCGTGCTTTATATCCTGTTTTGTTTAAATTCCCGTCTGTTTTTTTACCCGGTGGGACACGGCAAAAAAAATATTTAGAGCATTATAAGGTTGCTAAAGAAAAAATCGTACTTGCTCAAATGACCGTTGATATTACAGCACTCAAAGAAAATATAGCGCGTATTCAGCCAGAAGAAAGGTTAACTTTTCGTCAAGCACATCATGCAGAAGATTCAGATATTATTTTTTTATATGTGGGACGGCTTCTAGACTGGAAGGGTGTGATTGAATTGGTTGAAGCATTTAAACAGATGAATCATTCTCGAGCGAAATTATGGATTGCAGGTGAGGGCGCGTTAGAAGATTATGTGAAAAAAAATTCGGATGTTCTAGATAATATGTTTTATTTTGGTCGAGTAGAAGGCAGTCGACTGATGAATATATATCATGCCGCAGATGTTTTTGTTTTGCCCTCGCTTGCTGAACCATGGGGCTTGGTTGTGAATGAAGCGATGGCTTCAGGGAAAGCTGTGATTATTTCAGAAGATGCCGGTTGTGTAGATGATTTAGTGTTTCATGGAGAAACAGGTTTACTTATTCCACCCAAAGATATTCAGGCACTTATTTCAGCGATGACCTGCTTGGCTTCTGATGATGAGTGTCGAGAGCAATTAGCCAGCCAGGCCCAAAAACATATTGCGACATGGACATTAGAAAATGAAGCCAATAATGTCATGTGTGCCTGGAAACAAGTATTGTTATAGTGACAAGTGTTTATTGGGCAACCAATAGGTAATGCCTGATAAACCTTTTTTGAAAGACGTAATCGCAGATGTTTTTTTGTCTGCTTCAGATATTCCTCCAAGATCAAACCATAAGCATCCTATTTTTTTCATGGTAAGTATTGAATGCCATAGCAAGAAGTTGGATACATTTAATTTTCGGCCTAGTGTCTCGTCAGTCCATACCAGCAAATAAGTACAAGCTAAGCCATGCCGAACGATAAGTGTAACTGCGATGGGTTGGTTGTTATGAGTCACTTGAAAAAGATAGGGTGTATGCGTGGGTTCAGCTAAGGTAAATTGGATTAATTTAAGGATCAAATTTTTTGATAACCCGGAAAATTTTTTTTCATCTTGGGATGCATCATATTTCTCCAAGAACCAATCTATTTTTTCTTCAACCTTTAAGCTATCAAATTGTAAATCATGACGTTCTGAAGCACTAAGTTGTCTTCGCCAGTTACTTTTTAATAGGCTTCGTAATTCGTTTTCAGAAGGGCTTAGATCTATCCAAATGGATCCAATTTTCTTTGTTTTGAGCGCATGATATTTGTTTTGATATAGTAACAGTTGTGTTTGGGGTGAATTTGAAAGTTCAGGTGTTAAAACAAGAAGAAAGCCTTTTAACAAAGCAAAGGTATGATGTAATAATTGCAACACACTATCTATATCTTCAGTTTTTTTGTCTTCATGAATCCAAAGCGGTCCCCTATTAATTCGAACAAGGGTTAAATAGCCTAATTTTTTTTTCCTAATTTGTACCAATGCAATAGGTGTATTGTTTTTTGTAATGACATGATGAGTTATAAGCCAGTTTGAAGTTTCACTTTGTGCCAAACCATACCACCAGGATTGTAATAAGTTACTTTGTTGTATTTTATAATAGTACTCATTCCAAGCGGTATATTGTATTTCTAGTAAAGCATAATTTTGTCTCTTATTTTTATTTGAAACAGCATATCGTTTTGCCAGTTCAGTAAAACTTAAAGATTGGTTTGTAGGAAAAATTAGCATGTTATTTCTAAAATGGATTGTAGCTGCATGAATGTCAGGATTTTGTCTTACTTCAGGCGGTAAATCCGGCCAGCTCGAAACAGGCCATTTTTTGTTGGATAAATGATTGTAGAGTGTTGCCGCTTCATTATCTCTAGAAGAATAAACTGCAACGTAGGGGATCTCATCTTGGGTTGATAACACCCTGTCTGTCCTGATCTTGTTTTGATCTAATAGGTGATCCCAAACCTCGGCACATTGCTGACGATGCTTGCTATATTCAGGTATTTTTTTCAAAGAAAAAGATAATAATTTTTTTGCCGAGAGGCTTGCTTGAGGTTTGGGTGAGATGGGGTTAGATGTTCCATCTTCCTCATAAGATATCGATTTTTTAAGAAAAGTTAGTTTGTTTTTAGTTATTTTCTGAATAATTTTTTTGGTAAACCACGTCAAAACGGGTGGGGATTGATGACCGATTGAATTTAAAATGTCCTGCATGTCAGCTTCTTCCCCGCCCATTTTACGCACGTATTTATTGAAAGACGGTCTGATTGCACAAATTGCGCCATTCGGAAGGGAGAAATGCTTATGCGGACTATAGAGTGAAATATGGCAATGTTCACCAACACCCTCCATAGGAATTAAAATATGAGCGGCATCCTCGACTAAAATAGCTTGGTTTAATTTACAAAAAGTTTTTGCTTTTTTCGCATCTGCAAGTAAGCCATAGTAATGCGTTAAAATAAAAATGTCTGGTTTTGTATGATTTTTTAGAAGCGTTTCACATGCAACCCAATTGGGTTGAAGACCCTCTTTTATCGGATAAAAGATTATTTTTGCTGAAGTTTGTCGCATGGGCCATAAAGATTGATTAGGAAAATAATCGGGTATCCAGACGGTAGGTTCTTTCTTTGAAAATATTTTTTCCCACAATAGGACAATGGCTTGCAATGACCATGCTGTTCTAGAAAACCAGTAGGCTTGATCATTATCTCGTAACCAAGGTTTAGCAAGTTCGTCAGAATCAATTTTTTTGGGGATTAATGTTTTTACTAGGTCGGTCCATCTTGGTGACGGGGCAAAGGTTATCATGTTTATTCCGTAAAATTCGCATTCATTATAGTGTAATAACCTCGTCGTTTAGGGCGGGGAGGATGTCAAAAAATTATATGTTCGAATACATTGAAATATACTACAATCAAAAGCGATTACATTCAACGATAGGCATAGGATGTCAGGATTGTTTGAAATTAAAGTGCTTGCTGAATGAAATATCTGTTTTTTCGGGGCAAGATCAATATACAAGGGACTAATATGATCAAGAAAACACAATGAGAATTATGCACGAAGGGAAATGGCAAGATGATTTTTTGCCTTATACTTTGGGTGATGGCATTGCGTTGCAAGTGCTCAGGTGGGCAGTATTATCACCGATTGATGAATTATATTTTGTGCGCTCTAAAAGTTGGCGTTTAATTTTTAATTATTTAAAAGAAATTGGTGTTTATCAGGTTTTAAAAAAAGTTCGTTCACGTCGTGATGAATATTTAAGAAATAAAAAATTTCTTTCTATTGGGCTTGCCATCGAGGCAAAAAATACTGCTGATGAAAGATTAGTTGTTTTTTTTGCATTTTGTCATCCGATGTGTGTTGATGAGCTTGTTTTGCCGACTGAATTTATCATCCCGATTCCTGACTTGGATAAGCTAGGTATAGTTGATAAGCATGCGCTTTTGTTTTCTGATGTGAGAGGTGTTTTAGATATACCTGAGCTGCTTTTATCGATGGCGGGTTGGTCTGCGTATTCAGGCATGCCCTTGGATGCTTGCCCGAATTTTTCAGAGGAAGTATTTAACACACAAGTTTCAGGCGTATTTTCGGGGATAGATTGGGACAAAGCACAGGTTTTTTCCAGAGATAGCTTTCAATCTTTTAAACCGAAGCATAGAACGAAAATTAAATCGATTACTGCTGATAAGCTATCCGCAGCGATTATTGGATATGGACAATATGCAAAAACAAATATAATTCCAAATATTAAAGCCAATCTCGAAGTAAAAAAGATTTATGAGCTTGACCCACTTCAAATTCCTTCGAATCGGCGTGATATTGAATGGTCAACTTCTGCTGTAATTGAGTCTCATGATGAATTTGATGCTTATTTTATTGCAAGTTTTCATCACATGCATGCGCCTGCTGCAATGTGTGCGATTGAAAAAGGTGCGGTTGCTGTTGTCGAGAAACCCGTGGTGGTGGACTTAGGGCAGCTTAATGCATTAGTCGCCTCTGTGTCTAAGCATCAAGGTAAAGTTTATTCTTGTTACCATAAACGCTTTTCGCCGTTTAATGCATTTGCAAAAAAAGATTTGCGCATTAAAAAAGGGGAGCCGATTAATTATCACTGTATTGTGCATGAGGTGCCGCTGCCTAAAAAGCATTGGTACAACTGGCCTAATTCTCATACTCGGCTTGTCTCCAATGGTTGTCACTGGATTGACCATTTTTTGTTTCTGAATGACTACCCTGAATATACTGCGATAGATGGATTTGTGGCTAGCGACGGCACGATTAATTGCAGTGTGCTCGCGGAAAATGGCGCATTCTTTTCGATGGTTTTGACAGATGCCGGGAGCTCACGCATTGGTGTGCAAGATTATATCGAGCTGCGTGCCAATGGTGTGACCGTAAGCATTCAAAATGGAACGAAATATTTT
>JASJHH010000138.1:0-14732 GCA_033791145.1 Legionella sp. | reverse complement strand
TGAAGAAGCAAAAAAATTAAAAGAAGCTGAAGAAGCAAAAAAATTAAAAGAAGCTGAAGAAGCAAAAAAATTAAAAGAAACTAAAAAACTAGAAGAAGCTCAAGTTATAAAAATTCAAGCCTTAACGCGTGGTAAGCAGGTTCTAGATCCATTAAAAAAAGAAAAACTAAAAATAGAAACAGAAAAACTAAAAATAGAAACAGAAAAAAAAGTAGATGACGCCGTAACTCAGGCAAAAACAAAGGTCAGCGATGCACCAGCAGAGCATATTAAACTGAATCCGAAATTTAAAGCAGCAGAGGAAAAAACGCATAAGTTATTTGATGCTGTGAAGAAAAAAATGCTTGAGCTGGCTGATGACAATGCTGAAGACGCTGTAAAAGACCTTCATCAGTACCTTAGAACTGAGCTTGATGAAATTTCTAAATCATGCCCAGAAGACGGCTTTGTGAGTGAGTACGTGATGCCACCTTTACGTAAGCTTTTAAATGCGTGCGTTATGTTTTTTAATGCTGTTTTCCAGCCATCGAAAGCGTTTGCTTTCTTTGAAAATCCTACTTACACAAATCTTAAAAAAACAGTAAGCGAAACTTTAGATGAGCTTGATGCTGCACATGGCACTGAACATTTTAAAGGTTTTTCACACGCTTAAACATGTAAATTTGTTGAAACCCCTTCAGAATTTGGAGGGGTTTTTGCGTTTAAAATCGAAACACGTTACGCTTGTTCCAGCGCTTAATTTGTTAGGATGACAAATCATGAAACGGAAGACAAATTCATATTGTTTAGGTTTACTTTCTTGTTTGGTAATTAATCCTACTGTGCAAGCTGGCACAATGGGAGATAAACCAGGTTATCCTGATGGATGGGCTTTAATTGCAGGAGCTGGCGAAACAGAGTTTATGAATGCCGGAACATATACCCTTGCTGCAAATGGCATCTCAAAAAACCTTGGCGTTAAAAGTTTTCAGTTTGGTTTTATGGGTGACTTAGCTGTTGGTTATGGCAGACGAATTAGTAATCCATTTTATTTAGGCAGCGAAGCAGGCGTTCTTATTTTCGGTAACAGAAAAACGTCTTCACACACGACAGTAAGAAACACAACGGAAGTGACACAAATTACAGGTGTTTTTCCACCGTCTACGATAACGCTTAATGGCGCACTCTCAAGCACACTAACTGTGTCGGGTAATGTAGTAGTTCCTTACTTTGATTTAAAACCAGGTTTGCTTGTTTCAGATAATAGCTTTTTGTTTGGTCGAATAGGGGTTGATTATAATCAAATTAAAGTGCGGACTGCATCAAATTATGTTGAATCTGGTCGAGATGAATCTAATGGTGTCCTTTTAAACAGTACATCAACAAGTGCATCGTTTGCCTCAACACATAAAAAACAAGTAGCCGGTTTGCGTACAGGGCTTGGGTTTGAGTATTTACTGACTGAAAATGTAGGACTTTCAGCGAATTATATTTATGCTTTTTATCGTACGCTTGGCGCATCAACCGCAGGTGTAAATAATCAACTGGTCTGTGATATTTATGAAGGCTGCCCTGTAAGTGCCGATGGGACTTATTCAGCCTCGGGGCGTTCTAAAATGAGCGACCAGCAAGTTTTGTTAGAACTTAATTATCACCTGGCTTAAAACCATGCAGGCATTACAAGCAAGGCTTTTTGAGGCTGAAAAAAATCCGATAGAAGCTAATATTAAAAAACAAAAACACTTGCTTAAGCGTTTAATTCAACATGCAGTTGATACAACTGTTTTTTATCAAGCTTATAATAAAGACGCAGTTATCACGGATTTACCTGTTTTATCACGTGCAATGCTTCAAGCATTTTATGATCAAATTGTTTCAAATCAAATTCCTGCCGCACATGGTGATACGTATGCAATGCAAACATCAGGCTCTACAGGAGAGGTGGTTCGCATACTTGGGACAGGATTTACCCGGTTGTTTTATGATGCCTTAATGCTCCGTGAGCATCGCTGGCATGCGCGTGATTTAAAACAAAAATTATTAGCGATTCGCTGGCTTAATTTAGATATTGCACAGCCACCCAATGTACAATATCAGACAACATGGGGGCCGCCGATTGATACCTATCAACAAACAGGGCCCAGTGTTTTAATGAATATTGCGAGTCCAACGGCTTTACAAGTAGAGGCTTTAGTTCAGCATAATCCGTATTACTTAACAACTTACCCATCTCAGCTTGCCGCGTTAGCGCGCTATTGTTTAGCGCATGAGATTAAACTGCCTAATTTACATGAAGTCCGTACAGTTGGTGAAATGCTCACAGAAAAACAAATTAATTTAGTTAAGCATGCTTGGCCAAGCGTCAAAATTACAGATATTTATAGCTGCATTGAAATTGGAAGCATTGCGCACCAGTGCCCTGAGTATCATCAATATCATGTAAATTTAGAGCATGTATATCTTGAAATTGTAGATAAACATAACCAACCGTGTGCGATAGGTGAGCCGGGCCGGGTACTTGTGACAAGCCTCATGAATTATGCAACCCCATTAATTCGCTATGAATTAGGTGATTATGCCGCTTGGGGGGAACCTTGTGCTTGTGGACGTACTTTACCTGTGCTTCAACACATTTTGGGGCGAAAACGCAATCGTTTGATATTACCGAATGGTGAATCACGTTTTCCATATATGGGTGAGCACGAAGATGTTTATCAGATTGCCCCCATCCGCATTCAAAAATTTCAATTTGTTCAGCATACGGTGGATAAAATCGAAATCAAAGTTGTAACGCCGGATAGAGCAACGTCAACACAAAGCGAGGCGATTGTAGCGTTTTATCAAAAAATATTTGGTGCGCACTTTAAAATTCGTATAAATTATCAAGATGAAATAAAAGCAGGTCCTACGGGTAAGTTTGAAGAATTTATTTCGTATGTTGAGCAATAAAACAAAAACTCAAGGGCTAAGTCTGTAAACTGCTGTAAATTCGAGGTGGCTTTTTTGAAGCAACTTATTAACTCAAAACCAGATGTTAAAAAAATACATATTGTTTGGGATAATGCGGGTTATCAATTACCCAAAATTTTCTGATTTTACTGAAGGAATTTTAAGTTTCTTTAAAGATATTGCCGAATATAAATCTACGCTGGTGAACAGAATTACCGATAATTTTCAGCGCCTACGCGGAGATGACAAACCTGGTGTGAAATTCGCACCTTGAAGTGCGTTGGGTATATATCAGAGCGTATGACTTCTAAATTGGTGATTGAATACATTGAAGTGTATTACAATCGGAAACGACTTCATTCGACGATTGGCTATGAAAGTCCTGAGTCGTTTGAAATTAAAATGGTCGCTTAATGAGGTGTCTGTTTTTTTGGGGCAAGATCATGTCAACACGCCCTAGTATTGAATTGCAATCACAGGGTGTTTTTTATTCGAATTTAGTTTATAGTGCGCGTGAATGAAAGGAATCCATTCTCTTATATTAATGCCTAGGCGGCTCAACAAGGAAGTTGTGATGGAACACGCTAAAATCAAATTATGCGCTCAAAAAGCGTATATTCTACACATTGATACTTCAGGTTTATCTCTTACAGAAAAATTAAATCGTTTTTCCCGATTCTTTGCTTATGAAGTTGCGTTTTCAGGATTTCCAGAGCATGGAGATATTGCGGGATGTATTGCTGCACACCATCTACTGAGTCTTGTTAGCCATGATTATGCGTATGCGCTCAATCGAGAAAGAGCAAGTGTGCAATTAAGCGCGTCAAGCGCTGAATACGAACGAGCTCTCGGGATGACAACATCTACTGCTACTACAGAACAAATTAAACTCACACAACCGATGCAAGCGCATGAAATACCCGAATTCAATTTAGAAAACGATGTTTTTCATCACAATCAGGCCGTACTCGACAGAGTAAAAACGGATTACATGAGAGCCTATTGCATCGCGTTTCTTTTATTTGAAGAAGCAACAAAAACACAAACACAACAAGCGTTTGAATCATGTATAGAAAAAACCTTAAAAAAATCTTTTTCAGACCCTTACTCCTATTCAAATGCTTTATTCCAATTCATGATGTGTGCCGAAGTGAGTATGCTGATGAGTATGGTTATGATTTTGGGACTCGCCATATTAGCACTGCCAACGGCTGGATTTTCAGCGCTGCCAGTCATAACCACTTATGCGATAGGTGGCAGTATGACAGCGTCAGGCGCTGTTTATCATACCTGCCGATTTTTTGTGAAGCATTCAGAAGCTGGTGAAGCCCAGGATGTGAACATGCCCAATCAAGCGCTAAATAAAAACATATAATCCAACCCGACAAGGAAAAACCATGCCATTACCACTGATTGCCTTAGGCTACGTTACAGCAACCTCAACTATAACCACAGTTACAACAGCAGGAGCAGGAATAGCGGCATTTCGACCACCAGATTTTACGTTTGCTTCTATTGGAGATGCTATTTGGGGGGTATTTGGTTTTTCGGCAGATTTACCAAGCTTCGATGAGGAAGTAAAAAATGTGAGTGACAAGGTTCATACAGCTGTGGATGAATTGGTTCATGCAACAGATGAACATCTCAATCAGGACAAAAAACAATCCTTGAAAGAAGCTAAGCGTATGGATGAGGTTTTAACGCGCTTTGATTCTGGATTAACAGCTATGGAGGGCAGCACAACGACCTTGGGCTCAAAAATTGTTTCTGGTATTGATTTACAAAAACCGGACACAGGAGCACTTGACGCTTTAAAAGCAGCCCAAAACGACCTTCAGTCTGGCATTGCGTTACAACAATCAGATATGAAACGCATCGCCGAATCGTTAAAAAACCTCCCTGACTTACTTCAAGCGAGACAAGAAGCGCAGGCGCTTCAGGTTGAGAATGGACGCCTTCGTCTTGAAAAGGCTGGGTACGCTTCACGTTTGGAAAAACTACTAGCCGTATCGAAAGCAAAAGGGGTCGAAAATGAAGCCCTTAAAGTTGAAGTGAGTCATCTAAAGGGAAGGGTATCCGAATATGCTTCACGCATAAAAACCATGCTTGCGTTTTCAAAAGAGAAGCAGCTCGAAGTAGATGCACTTCGTCAGAAAACAAACCCTGATACGTCAGGAAGTCAATTTAAACTCACTCTTTTTCCCTCTTAACAAGGAAGTTATCATGTCACTTAAAAACAAAGAAACAACTAATAATATCGCGGTTTCAAAGCCCTTTCCTGATGGTTGCAGTAAAGATGCGTTACTTCGTGATTTAACAAAGCAGACGCGTATCATCGGTGATATAAAACCAAATCTTAGTGTGCTCGCAAAGCGATATCAAGAGAGAAAAAGTCGTATTGACCGGTTCACCGAATGGTATGTGAGCAAACCCATATGGGGGAAAGTATTAACAGGCACTTTGCTTGTTTCTGGAAGCTATACGATAGGTGTTTTTATTGGGGTTGCGTGGCTTCTCACAGGTTTAGTCACAGCGCTGTATGGCGTTGCTGCTTCTATCATGGAAGAGCACGCTGAAATCATAAAAAAGCGGGATGCCTTGTTTTTAGAGGACATCCCAAAAATGGAAGCTTCAATCGAAGCGTCTATCCATTCGTTTCGTCTTTTAGAAGACCAACTGAACAGGGTGTTCCAATCTTTAAATACACTTCATACGCAGCGCGCTGAAGGCATATCCACGCTTGAAGCGCATGCGAGCACGATGGAAAAACAGAACCTTCGTTATGCATCGGTTATTGATACGCTTGGTGAAACAGCGAAAAAACTTGCTGAGCATCAAGATGGGTTAGCTTTGAATAAAGCAGAACTTGGCAAATTATGCTCAGAATTACAAAGCAGTCTTAAAGAAACACAAGCATTTTCCTCAACACTCTCAGGTCTTGTTTCAACTGTTGAGCAAGCGCTTAAGGGGCATGAGGCATTTAAATCTGAGGTTAAAGTTCCATCTCTAAGCAAACAGGTAGAGACGGAATTTGGTGAAATCGACCGTGAGATAGCATTGCTTCTTCATCCTGATAAAACACCTAAAGCGAATACAGCTTCCCCTGGGAAACAGATAGATGAAGATTTAGCCGATATTGACCAAGCGTTAGCAGCGCTAAAACAAGCAAGCAAAGAGAGTCATTTAACAAAGACGGGCGAATCTGGTCAAAGTTATTATACTTACCCCCCGATGTGACTTTTTTGATGCATGGGATCTAATGGGTGACCCCATACAACGCAGAGGGTTAAATCTGTTGTTTAATATATAGATTGTTATCTAACTCACTTTACGTATGCTCTCCTGCTTGAGCCCGTAGGTTCAATTCCGTTAATTTTTTTTATTGCGTGGAATAGCCTTACAAAATCCTTGAGGCGTAATATCTAGTGCATTATTAAACTTGCTAGACATATTTTGAAATGCAATTAATGCGGTTAGTTCTACGATATCATCTTCACTAAAGTATTTTCTTAAATTATCAAAACATGCATCATCAACCTGCAAACGACTATCTGTTATTTGTTCTGCATAACGAAGTACTGATTTTTCTAAGTCTGAATAGATAATCGATGATTCCCATTTATCAAGGTGCTGTATTTTTTCCTCTGAACGTGTGCGCTTGATTAAGTTCGCTGAATTTAAATCAACACAAAATTTACAGCCATTCATTTGTGAGACTTGCACGCTGATTAATGAGCGAAGTTCAGGAGGGATAGGGGATTTTTTACGGTCTAAAACACCATAAACACTGGCAACTGAAATAAATAATGCAGGTATCATGCCCCAAACTTTTGCCGGTTCAAGGTATTGACCATATTTTCGTTTTTGATTCCAAAAAAATGGTTTTAAATACCATGTTATTTGTCCAATTTTTTTCTTTGATAATCGCATGACGTTAATCCTTTTTTTCTCATACTAAAATATCTAAAACTTTCTCAGGAGGGCGTCCTATTACGGCTTTATCTTTATATGTAACGATAGGGCGCTGCATCAATTTGGGTTCTGTAGTCATTGCTTTTAAAATACTTTTTTCATCATTAAGCGATAGAGCAAGTTCGCTAAAACGTGATTCATTGGTTCGAACCAAATCTTTTAACGAAAAATGTACTCGCAGAGCGAGTAACTCCTCATAATTAAGCGGTTTTTTAAGGTATTCGATTACAAGCGGCTCAATCCCTTGCTGTTTAAGTATTTCTAAGGTTTTTCTTGATTTAGAGCATCTTGGATTATGGTAAATAGTAAGCGTTGTCATAAGCGTTTTTCTTGTGTTCTGATAGTAGAAAAATAATAAAAATATCCGAAATGGAGATTTCGAACCCCTTCACTGGTTCCAAAACCAATGAAATGATACCATCCATCACTGACTTTTGTTTAATTATTTATGTGAATGATACGCCTCAAAGTTTTGCTTATGATGGCATGGCGCTTATCTTAGCTCAGGAAGCTATTCGTCGTTCGTTGTTTGCAGAACCTGGATTAGAGGATGCGTTAGACTTTGAAAAGCAACATTTTGAAATTATTGAGCGTTTTGGTCGATATCCTCATCGCAATACGATTTTGAAGAGAACATCTAGCGACGAGGAAAAAGAATTTTTAAAACAACATCCGGGGTTTTAGATAGCTACAGAGCCTCATACATGAGTCATTACTTTTGGCTAGTGCTGCAACAAAACCCCTTACCTATATATTCTTAATTAATTAGTCGAATTTTGCGTTTGAAATTTGAACTCAGGCGTCCATTTTAAACCGAAAAACAACCCCTGAAGAGCAAAGTCAGTAGAGGTTGTATTGACCGTATCATAAAGCAAATTATAATTATCAAACACCGTAGAATTGAAATAATTAATCCACATCCATCCCGCATTCAAAGTTAACGCACCACGCGTGGAATAGTAAGTATATTTAGCACCTAACTTGGCTTCTAATTCAGGGACAATAGCAGAAACACTCACATGACGATTTGAATATAATGCTGCATAAGTTGTATCTGAAGAGTGTTTTCCTGCCAAGATAGCCGTTGCAACATTCCCATACACATCAAAATTATTTATAAAATGATGGGTAAAATTAGCCCCAACACGCGCACCAACACCATTGAAAAATCGATTGATCGTAGCGCTATTGGGTACCCCAGTAGCTAAAACCACGTAACGTTTTTCGTCTGTCAAAATCTGAGCGTATTCAAGCCCTACATGAAATCGAGCTGAGTTTTTGTCTGATAACATGGAGGTGTAACCAAATTCCATATTCACCGCATTCCAATTGGGAGTAATATCTCCATACACTTCCGATAAAGGGTCTCCTGCTCCGGAAAGCAATCCACCAAAGTCTTTACTAATAGATTTTTTAATGCGGTACCATTCTAGATTAACATCAGAAGCATCATCCCAAGAATAGGACCCATAAACTTTAAAACCCCATAAATAAGGCAAAGGGTGTGTCGCATGATTCGTATCTTGCGCAGAGGTTCGCTGTAAACCACGATAATTAATATTGCCGAAATTAGGCTGCATGTATAAGGAGTCAGCGCCCAGAGCCCATTTTGGGTCGGCAACATCAATTGAGCCAATCGTGCCAGCATGGGTAGAAGCTGCCACAGAAAGAAGTAGAGGTAAGAATACTTGTTTCATTTTTTCCTTAAATTCAAAAATCCATGACAATTTTTTTTAGCTCGCCTATGAGCCAGCCTAATAGATAAACATGACATTGCACCATATGCCTGGCACTGTCAACAAAGTCATTTGTTATAGATTTTGAGCTTATTTTTGATGCCACGCACGATGCGACAGCCAAATCTTGTCTTGGGGTTGGGTTTGAAGTTAAATTTAAACTTAAACAATTAAGTGAAGAGCCAGAATCTTTCTCTATGGAAAATAAAGTATATAGAACAAAAGATGGTGGCGAGACCTGGGGTGAGCCTCATCTCTTAAGTCATGGTATTTACTCACCTTACGCACAGCCCCCTGCTTGTTTGTCATACCCACTGAAGCTGTCATTCCCGCGCAGGCGGGAAACTATTTTTCGTTTGACTCGAATGAAGAATAACTTGATTGAACAAAGTAACTCTCAGTGGCTTAATTGATTGATTGGTTTGCTTTGATGAATGGTTTCCCGCCTGCGCGGGAATGACAGCTTCAGTGGGAATGACAGCTTCAGTGGGAATGACAGCTTCAGTGGGAATGACAGCTTCAGTGGGTATGACAGATAAACAGAATGAAAATTTTAATGAATTTGAGCTGCAAGGCAAGAGTCAATGCGTTATTTCAATCTCTTAGATACACGCCTAAAGGTCGCTGGATTGCCACGTCGCTGCGCTCCTCGCAAAGACGGAGATCGGTGGAATTTTAGATATGAGGCAAGGACCGTGCGTAAGGTGAGGTATTTATGATGTTCTCATAGATGCTTGGGAAGGGGCTGATACGTTTTTTTTCGGGTTAAAAGAACTCGCTATGACAGTGCATTGTGATGCATCGGGACAGCAATGTTTGGTTGCAGGACCTAAAAGAGTGGATGAATCGTTTTATACCATTGTGCACCAGACAGAAGACGGTGGCGCGACATGGAGTACGCCGTATGCGTTAGAAGCAGCGGATAAACAAATAGAAGCAGTCGATATGGGTGGTATTTCTGGACTCTATTGTGATGCCTCGGGTTTAAAGTGTATGGCACTGCGTTATCGCTTGGTTAAACAAGAACATGTATTAAATGCACAGACGGATGTGTACACAACCGAGAATTCAGGGATGGTTTGGGAAAAAACAGGTCATGTTGATAACACTGACGGGACACTGTATGAATCTTTGAGTTTATTAGATTGCGATAAAACGGGTGACACCTGTGTTGCCATTCATGCACCTTCAGGAGAAGAAGATGCGACAGCAGACGCTTATATTACGCATGATAGAGGCCAAAATTGGACGCATAAGGCCATTGCTGAGGTGAATACATTTTGGGCTCTAACTGGTATTGCTTGCGATGATTCAGCCGTGATCTGCCAGGTGGTAGGTATTAAGGATATTTATCGGGTCCGGGATATGTTACACGCCGGACAACCCAATATTCAAGGTAAATTACAGCGAGCACACTTAAACCTACAGCATAAGGCTCAAAACTAGGGGCACACGGCCGTTCGCTTCAAATAAACAACGACTGCGAAGCGTCTTCTTCGGCAGCACTGGAAGTTTTGTGCTTAAAAAACATGTCGTTGAGGCGAGTCATTGGGATGATTATTGCTACACTTTTTTTCCATGCCTCATATTGATTCATTAAAAAATTCGTTGAAACTTCTGCTATATACCTTTCGAAGCTTTGCCCATTAAATTCTTTGATGTTCAATTCATCCCCGAGAGTTAAACCAGCATTATGTAAAACACTTTGTGAGCGTTTATGGTCTTCACGGACTGTTGCAGCTATTTTTTGAGGGGGAGTTACGCCATATTGCGTCATAAGTATAGGCACTGCTATCCGAGTTAATGCAGCAGCAGCTTCACTTGCATAGCCTTTATTCCATTCGGTTGGTATCAAAAAATAAGCTAGTTCGCCACCGCCAATAATAATATGTCCTATTTTTTCTTCTTCGCTATTCAGAATCGTTAATCCTGACCAAATATCCCCATCACGAAGTCTTCCCAACCACCCACCAATACGCCATTCAGCGTAGTCATAAGGTTGTCCCGCGCGGAATTTTTCTTCTTTTTCATCCGTGGAACCTGAAAAAAGTTTTGGCTGACCATCCGCGAATTTCTCCATTATTGCTTTGTCTGCCCACAAGGATTGATAAAAAGAAATATCATCGGATGTAATAGAACGAATAGTTAATCGTGGTGTTGAAATAGTGAGTTTGACGCCATATGAGTTATCAACGTAGTCAATAGAGGTATTAGATGCAAGTGCATGAAAATCAATAGGCATTAAAAGTTCCTATGAAAACAAAATAGGTCTTAACTTATACAGTAAGATCGTGTTTAAGTCAATTTAATTGCTCTGTCCATAAAGTCATTATCGCCATCCGGCGAGCTTTCTCATGCGTCTTAAGCTCATTATTGCCGAACCGGGTAGCGACTTATCCACATTATCCGTGGATAAACCTGTGAGTAGGGTGTTTAAAGCCAGGCTTTATGTGTGTTTTGAACCTGTGTTATAGATGACTCATCTGGAGGGATTATCCTGCATCCTGCTTTGGAAGAGATGAGTTTGTCTGGGTGAAAGCAATAAGTTCTAAATGCAATGAATCTGTCATTCCCACGTCGGGCTGACGCCCTCCTCGCAAAGACGGAAATCGGGAAAATCAAATTAACCCGACCCCATTGATCCATTAGCTCCAGCAGATACAGGAATGCTGCCGACACCAAGATCGCCCTCTGATGGCGTCTGTGGAGCTTTCATTGTTCCATCATCATGAGATGCTTTTTTCGCATTTAACCATTCACTCCACTCAGAAATCCAACGCGTAATGGTTGCATATAAGTTGGCAAAAAGTGTTCGCTCGCCATTTAATACAGCCCTTAAGTCCGCAAATAAATAACCGCGTCCTTCCCGCCATGCATAGTAATCAGCAAACAAGCGTCGCTCTCCGCGCAACGTAGCCCGTGTTTTTGGAAACAAGGTTGAATACACTCGCGCCTGACCATCATCAGATGGATCATAATCACGTTGAACCTTGATTGGCTGTCGTTGTGGCGTAAAAAACCGTTGCTGAGCCATGATTGCGAGATACACTTTAGTGATGTCTTCGGTTTGTTTTTTAGTATCAGTCTTCACGAGTTGAACAGGTACAGCGGACACCCATTTTTCAGTAAACGCATTAAACGTTTCTGAAAATTTCGTTTGATCTTCCTGATCAACCGCGTCTAATAATGCTTGTCGATGAGGTTCCCAATCTTTTTGCATCTTACCTAAAAATAATTGCCATTTCTTCAACTGGTCAACGCGATCTTCATTCGAGCATCTCTCGGAATCCTCTAAAAATTGCTTCGTAATGTCTTCTAGAAAAAATGCATAAAGAGAGCTCACTTCTTTCTGAAAAGCTGCCGTGCTTTGTCGTTGTTTTTGTGATTTAACAACTTCATTGTGCACATTATAAGTAGGGCCATTTAGTGGATAATCTGGATCAGACATATTGGGTATCATCCGATACTCGCCTGGTTTACCAAACCGTGCAGGACGTCCTTTTATTTGTATTTCATCTTCCTCAGTGGGCACGTAAGCGGCTAAGACCAGTAAATTATCAGAATTAATATCAACGCCACGACCCATCATTCCCGCCGTTGATATAGTCACGAAATTGGGTTTTCCTGCCTGTTGAATGGCTTTAATTTCATCCTGTTTACTCGTCAATCCATGAACGCGTTGAAGCTGAAGTTCTTTAACTGCTTCCATAAATTCCAGATCTTTTTCTAATGCGCTGTGCAACCGTAAGCTCTGTTGATCATCTTTACAAATTAATAAAATAGGGCAACCAGACATCAGTTTTTTAATCATGGCGCGCTTTAAAAAAGTGATTTGTTGCGCCTCGTCTTTGGCTAACCAAACGTTTTTATCATCTCGAATTAATGGTTTCTCACGTGGCATCGTTAAATAGGTATATTTTTCATAATTAATTTCATCAAGGTTACTTAACGGTGCGGCACTTCGTGGTGTACCACTTACGCCATAGATGAAACCCTCATCATAACTTGCCATGAAAGTCACCGGAAATGATGCGCGTTGCGTTTCATTTTCGGGCATAATAATAAAAGCATCACGTTTATTATTATTATTATTATTGAGTTTATTAAACGCTATGTTTTCTTTAGCACAGAGACATTGATGTACGCCGTCAGAAAATGAACTACCCTCAACAGGACGCCCATTATCGAGAACGAATATTTTACGTGAATAGCGTGCATTCCCCTCACTGTCTCGTAGAAGATACAATTTATCTCTATCAGGTTCCGTCATAATGTAATGTTTATCTGCTTCCATGCGCAGCGCTGTATGCGCTGAACGCAACCAAGTCTTGATTTGCGCTGGATTGTTTTCCGTCAATTGGGCCAAACTCGCTTTATGCATGCGATTTAAAACATTTTTATTGACGTATTCAAGAAAATCATCAACATGTAAATTTGGATCAAATGGCGCATCAGGCGCTAACGACAAGCTTTCTATGAACTTAACAAGGTTCGGATAAACCCAGACATAAGCCGCAAGTTGTTTTGATTGAGCGGCATAATTGCAGGAATCTTTACTTTTGTCATGGATGAATTTATCAACTTCATCCAGCAAGAGACATCGCATATTCTTACGTTCATCTAAATACGAAAATGGACGTCGTGTGATATCGCTTCGATTTCGCAATAACAGCAGCTGGCTGTTATCTGTAAAATTTACGCCGCCTTTTTGGTATAGCTGGGAAGGTGTATTTAAAGAAATCAAACTGGTTGGAATACTTAGTGATGTAAAAAATTGCTTATAAGATAAATAATCGCGCTCTGCCAGTTGCATATCGCTGGTTAAAAAGTCGACTGTCTTTCCTTGGGCGGCTTGACAGGCAGCTAGAACCATCATGATACGAGATTTTCCCTCGCCGGTATCTATTTGGCTAATCAATCGATTACTTGGGTTAATTACTTTTGCATAAAGAGCCATGACTTGCGTCGTATTTAACTCTTGGCTAATGCGTTTAGCCGGTTTTTCATGACTCAGTTGGGATGTTGTTCTTGCTAACATTTCGACACACAGACAGACTATTTTTAGTTTGTTCGCATCACTCAAAGGCGTTTCTTGACGAATCGCATGATACGCTTCTGTTAGTTGTTGAATTGATTTTGTGCGATTCTCACTTAATTGTGTATCAAGTGTTTTGCCTATGGTGTCGGTAAAAATATCTTTCACACCAAAAAATTGCTTCTGTTGTTGTTTATATTGCTCAGATTTAAAAGCGTAGTCTAAGCGTCTATCGCCGTAGGGTTTTAAGTTGAATTCGGCATATTTCTCTTTAAATTTATCAGATTCAAACCATTCAGATAGTGTTTCAACATTTGGATAGGGCGGGGTTTTGCACATCGTTGTGAACAGATTAAGTTTTTTCTTATCAGTGATAAGCTGTTGGATGAGCGCCTCAAAACCAATAATTGATTGGTTATTATCAATCAAGCGACTCAAAAATCTCATCATAAGAGGGTGTTGTTCTTCTGGCATAAGGCGAACTTGAGAAACCAGCAGACTTAATTCAGCAGGGCGTTCATGATAGTTAGCCAGCAATGAATAAATAACAAACATGTTTTCTTTCAATAGCTCACTGTCGCCTGGTTTTAGAATGTCACTTAGCAGCGCTATATTTTCACCAAAATCGAGCACATGTTTCAGGTATTTATCGGAGTTTTTATCAGGTATATGATTCAAACAGTCAAGCAAATAGTGATTTATTTGCGGATGCGCTGTTGCCGCTTGATTCAACAACGCAATTAAATGAGTTATATTTTTTTGATAGGCATCCACGGATTTTATATCTACCGATGCCGAATTTAAAACCAAGGTCGCCAGTGTTTCTTGAAGCATGAGGGTATTTAAATTTAAATCTTGAACTGCGGTTAATGGCTTAATTTTTTGAATAAACATTGAAAATTTGTCAAGTAGGTTTTCTGTGGATTTTTCAATTTCATTGCGCACGAAAATTTGATTAAATCCTTCTAATGTTCGTTTTGTTATTATCTGATTGATTAATACAGGTAAAGCAGAATAATTTGTTGCTACACCTTCTCGCATCTCATCCAATTGCTCTGTGA
>JASJHH010000137.1:0-6505 GCA_033791145.1 Legionella sp. | reverse complement strand
TCTCAATAACTTTTTCTCTTAAATCCTGGCTGTACGCTTTCATAAAGCTAAAATCCCTTTTTAAAAATCGAGGGTATTATTAGCTGTATCAGACGGAAAAGTCTAGCGGGTTAGCTATAGGAAATTTATTTACTGACCACGGCCGCGTTCAGCGTGGGAGCATACGCAGTCGAGGCGGTGAAGGCATTAGCGCTTGTTGGGAGGAGGCGGAGGATGCTACTTCTCAGATGGTTAACGAATTAAGCGGAAATAAATCTGACCCAGAAGCCACAAAAACATGGGCAGAGAGCATGAAGGAAGCTTTTTCTAAGCTTTCAACAGCAGTACAAGAAAAAGTGTTTCAGCCGTTTTTGGCTTTTATAAAGAAAGCCGGAGATTGGGTGTGTGGCTGCTTTAAGACAGCCGATGACAAGCCGTCAGTTAGCGACAGGGGTATGTTTGGTGGCTCAGCTAAAGAAGCTTCTGAAGGCACATCAACGGGTAAATCTATAGCGACACCCACCAAGGACTAGACCGTATATTGAAAGCGTCGCTGCGCTTCTCGCAAAGACGGAATGATTAGTTATCTTATCTTCACAGGGGTGGCGGAGTGCCACCTCTGTGAAAGCACTACAACCAATACACAAAAATAAATAAAAACAGCCAAACCACATCGACAAAATGCCAATACCAAGCAACAGCCTCAAATCCAAAGTGGCGTTCGGGCGTAAAGTGCCCATAGAGCGTTCGTACGAAAATCGTAATTAACATAATCGTTCCGATGGTCACATGTAGGCCATGGAAGCCTGTGAGCATAAAGAAAGTTGTGCCATAAATTCCGGCATCGAGCGTTAAGTTCATTTCGGTATAAGCTTCATGATATTCATAAGCTTGTAGGGTTAAAAACAATAAGCCAAGGGCAATAGTAAAAGCTAGACCAATATGTAATTGACGGCGCTTGTTAAGTTTAAGTGCCCAGTGCGCCCACGTAATCGTGGCACCTGAGGTGAGTAAGATAAGCGTATTTGCTGCAGCAAGCCCCCATGGGCCCATGGCTTCATATGCGCCTGCAAAGACTTGATTATCTGGGTTTTTAAGTAGCGGCCAAGTAAATTGGAAATCAGGCCACAGGGCAATATGTGAGATGGGGTGCAATGGCAGTTCACCGCCAAGCATGGGCAGGCTCCAGTAGCGCGAGAAAAAAAGTGCCCCAAAGAAAGCTCCAAAAAAGCATACTTCTGAAAAAATAAACCAGCACATGCCCCAGCGAAACGAGCGGTCAACACGTAAGTCATAGAGCTCGTGTTGATTTTCATAAATCACCTGGCCAAGCCAGCCAAATAGCATGAAGGTTAGCAGCATGAGGCCAATCACAAATAAATAAGGGCCATACCAATCATCATGTAGCCACGACGCAGCACCCACAAGCGTTGTTGTGAGGGCTGTTGAGGCAACCAAAGGCCAATGGCTTGGCTTTGGGATGTAATAGGTGCTGTGGTGTGCTCCCATGGTATTTAATCTCCTAGTTTGTGACGCGTCCGCTCACATCAAATAAGGTATAGGCCAATGTAATGGTTTTAATCTGGGCTGGAAGGTCTGGGTCCAGATGAAATAAAAGGGGCATGTTCATGCCTTCGTGGCCTTCTAATGTTTGTTGTTCAAAGCAAAAGCATTCGGTTTTTTTTAAATATTTTGCAGCAATACCTGGCGTGACACTGGGTATTGCTTGTACGGTCATGCGATGATTGGTTTTATTTTCAGCATAAAAAGCCAAGCGTGCAATCTCGCCTGGATGCACTTTTATTTTAGGGGTTTTGGGATAAAAAGCCCAAGGAATACCCGAATTGTTAGTTGCAACAAACTCCACATAGACCTCACGATTGTTTATAACAGTGGCTTTTGATGCATCATAAGCCACTGCATTCGCATTGGTTTTACCGTTGATGCCCAGTGTTTGGCATAAACTATTGTAAATTGGGACCAATAAAAATCCAAAACCAAACATGCCAAGGGCCAAAGCGGTTAAGAGCAAAGGCACCTTTCTTTTTTTTATCATGACACGGCCCTATATTATTTAATATCAGGCGGTGTGGTAAAGCTATGGTAAGGGGGAGGTGAAGACAGGGTCCATTCTAAACTTGTAGCCCCTTCCCAGACTTGTGCATCTACTTTTTTACCGGCTCTAATCGTATGTATCACGTTATATAAAAACAACAGTTGTGAGAGTCCAAACATGAACGCGCCAATGGATACAATCACATTAAAATTTGTAAATTGCAGGGCGTAATCTGGGATACGGCGTGGCATGCCCGCAAGACCTAGAAAATGCATAGGAAAAAAAGCAATATTAACTGAAATCACAGAGAGCCAAAAATGCCAGCGCCCCATGCATTCGTTATACATGCGGCCACACCATTTAGGTAGCCAGTAATAAGTCCCCGAGAAGAGCGCAAAAATAACACCAGGCACCAGTACATAATGAAAATGCCCAACCACAAAATAAGTATCTTGGTATTGATAATCAGCGGGTACCAAAGCAAGCATTAAGCCTGTAAAGCCGCCAATCGTAAACAAAAATACAAATGCGACAGCAAAGAGCATCGGTGTTTCAAACGTCATGGCACCTCTAAACATGGTGCTGACCCAGTTAAAGACTTTTACACCGGTTGGCACCGAAATGAGCATGGTGACATACATGAAAAACAACTCGGCACCTAAAGGAATTCCGGTGGTAAACATATGATGCGCCCAAACAACAAACGATAAGACAGCAATGCTCACGGTTGCATACACCATAAAGTGATAGCCAAACAAAGGTTTTCGGCTAAATGTTGGAATCACTTCAGAAATCACACCAAATGCAGGTAAGACCAATACATACACTTCAGGATGCCCAAAAAACCAGAAAATATGCTGGAATAAAATCGGGTCACCGCCACCTGCAGCTTCAAAAAAGCTAGTGCCAAAGTGCCTATCAGCGAGCATCATGGTCACAGCGCCGGCAAGGACAGGCATAATTGCAATTAATAAAAATGCAGTAATGAGCCAAGTCCAAACAAACATTGGCATTTTCATTAATGTCATGCCGGGTGCGCGCATATTTAAAATGGTTGCAATAATATTAATCGAACCCATGATAGATGAAAGTCCGAGCATATGAATCGCAAAAATCATAAAATCAGTACTGGGTGGTGCGTAGCGTGTTGAGAGTGGCGCATACATGGTCCAACCAAAGTTTGGCCCGCCGCCAGCATGAAAAAGCGTTGAGATAAGCAGGGTAAACGCAAACGGTAAAATCCAAAAGCTCCAGTTATTAAGTCTTGGGAGCGCCATATCAGGTGCGCCAATCATCATGGGTATTTGCCAGTTGGCCATCCCGACAAAGGCAGGCATCACAACACCAAAGAGCATGACAAGGCCATGCATGGTGGTCATTTGATTGAAAAAGTTAGGGTCAACCAAGCGATGACCGGGTTGAAAGAGTTCAACCCGAATCAGCAGGGCCATAGCACCTGCAAGAAAAAAGCTGAGCATCGCAATCCAAAGATAGAGCGTACCGATATCTTTGTGATTGGTGGTAAATACCCAACGTTTGATAAATCCAAAAAAACCGCGTTTTTGATCAGGGCCATGATCGTGATCGTCATGGGCATCATGTGCTGTACTGGTTGTGCTATAACTCATTGTAAACCTCCGGCATGTGCTTGTTTCACCTGGGTGACGGGTTGCTCTAGTTCTTCTCGAACTTTAGCCACATCAGCAGGTTGCACCGTTTCATCTGTATTATTACCCCAGGCATTACGCTCATAGGTTGTAATGGCTGCTATTTCTATATCTGTTAATTGCATGCGATAAGGTTGCATGGCAGAACCGGGTACGCCGTTTAGAACGAGATCAATATGTCTGGAAATAGGATGCCCTACGGCAACAGAGCTGTTTTTTAGGGCAGGATACAGCGGTGGAATGCCGGTGCCGTCTGCTTGATGGCAAGCACTACAAAGCATGTCGTATTTTTTCTTGCCTTCTTTCATGAGTACGCCTCGGCTGAGCACGGGGTGCTCTGCGGGTAAAAGACCTAATGATTTTTGTATTGCGCTTGATGTATCAAATGTTTGTGTTTTTACCCATTTTTGAAACACTTCATCCGTAACGGCATGCACTTCAATTGGCATAAAGGCGTGATTCACACCACAAAGCTCGGCACATTGCCCGCGATAAATACCGGGTTTTTCAATGCGTGCCCATGCTTCATGCATAAAGCCTGGGATGGCATCACGTTTAACCCCAAGCTCTGGGACCCACCATGAGTGAATCACATCGTTTGAGGTGACTAAAAATCGAATTTTTTTATTAATAGGCAAAACCAGTGGCTTATCAACCTCGAGTAAATACCAAGGGTTTTTGGCTTCTTTATTTTGAATTTGTGCGTAAGGGGTTGATAAATTACTAAAATAACTAATGCCTTGATCTAAATATTGATATTGCCATTTCCACTGATGACCGACAACTTTAATGGTAATGTCGGCCTCTGAGCTGTCTTCAAGGTTCACAAGAATTCGTGTGGCAGGAATTGCGAGCGCGACTAAAATCACAAATGGAATAATCGACCAGACAATTTCAAGACGTGTATTGTCATGAAACGACGCAGCGGTGTAGCCTCGCGATTTACGGTGATAAATCAGCGCATAAATCATAATACCGAATACCACAACACCAATGGCCGCACAAACCCACATGGCAATCATATGCAGCGAATAAATGTCTCGGCTAATCGGGGTGACCCCTTTAAACATATTTAGCTGCCATGGGTCAGGCATGACTTCGGCATAAGCCGGCGTAACAAATAGCATGCACAAGTAGCTTGCTATGAATAATTTAATGGCGTGTAATCGCTTTAACATCCTCAATCCTCAAATTAAACTTAGATTTAAACTAAAATATATTATTTTACCAGAGCGTATAATTTCCTTTAGGGGAAGATTCACTGACCATGTATTTAATGGCTTCTAAGACGTCGCGAGTTGTGCAATCCTTGCAAGCACCCTTGGGGTGATGGTCGCCATCAACCGTGTTTTGCACAAGCACATCTAGATTTTTTGAAACCAATGGTTTCCAAGCTGTTTTATCGCCTAATTTTGGGGCATTTAAAAGCCCGTTAGTATGGCATGCGCTACATTTTTCTTTATAAATTACTTGTCCCGATTTAGGGCTTGCTTCAAGTTTTTGTGTTTCGACATCGAGCCATTGAGAGCGAGAGAGTGAGGCATTGAGTAAATAATCTACGGCCGAGATAATATCGTTTTCAGAGCAGGTCACACAAGCACCTTTTGGCGGCATGCTGTTGTAGCCGTCGATGGCATTTTTATAGAGCGCTTTTAAGCCGCCATCTTTGAGTCGCATGGTCCAGTTTGCGCCATTGCCAATGCGGGGTGCGGTCATTTCACCGTTTTGATGGCAGATGGTGCACGCGTGCAGATACACTTCTCGACCACGCGCAAGGCTTGGTGCTTTATCAGATGGGGGTAGGCCGAGCGGATCTTTGGTCGTGACGGTCTTAACATATTTTGAAATAGCGAGCTGATCTTCAGGCGTTAAATAGCTTAAGCTATTATGGTTGACCTCAGCCATAGGGCCTGCAATGGGGCCTGCGTTATTAATGAGTTCGTTTTTGGCAAATACATCAACCACTTCTTGATGGGTTGCTGTTTCCAGGCCATATTTTGTAATATTAGGGGCCCAAAAACCGTCAATAAAAGCACCGGTTAAATAATATTCTGTTTTAGAGCCGCCGAGTGGGTTAAGCGGTGTGTGGCACATGCTGCAGTGTCCAAGGCCATCTACAATGTATTGCCCGCGGTTCCATTCAGCGGATTGTGCAGGATTAGCTTTATATGGTTCTTCAGGATAGAAAAACAGCATATTCCAACCTAAGAGCGAAAACCGTGCGCCAGGCACATTAAATGGAAAAGGTAGCGGTGTGTTTTTACGTTCGACCGCAGGAATATTCATAAAATAAGTGTATAAATCACTGGCATCTTCTTCAGTGATGTTAGAAAAATAAATATAAGGAAATACAGGAAAATAGTGTTGGCCTTTGGGATTCTTACCTTCCTTTAGGGCACGTAGAAAATCAGCTTCCGTCCAGTCGCCGATACCTGTTTTCTTGTCAGGTGTTATATTCGGGCTATAAAACGTACCAAAAGGGGTCGCAATCGATAAGCCACCCGCAAAAGGTTTGCCGCCTTCACTAACGTTGGTATGGCAGGCCATACAATCACCCATTTTTGCTAAATATTCACCGCGCTTTATTTTGGCGGATTTTTTGCCTTCGGCAGGTGTTGTTGCCGGATAGTCGGCATAATACCCGTCGTTAATTTGGGGCGTATCTGCATGCAGCGGTGATAGGCATACAAAAGTGAAAATCAAAGCCAGTATGGTTTTCTGATAGCTATAAAAAGCGCTCACACGCCCTCCTGTTATATTTTTTTAATTATTTAATATCAGTATCTACAAAAATATCATTGCC
>JASJHH010000136.1:0-2663 GCA_033791145.1 Legionella sp. | reverse complement strand
TTATGGGGTGAACGATGGGGCTCGAACCCACGACCACGGGGATCACACCCCGGGGCTCTACCAACTGAGCTACGCCCACCATAATAATTTATTCTTACGTCTTGTTTTTTCGTTTACACCAAAACGACTTGACGTTTGGTGCGCCCGGCAGGACTCGAACCTGCTACCCTCGGCTTAGAAGGCCGATGCTCTATCCGGATGAGCTACGGGCGCTCATTCTAATTAAATTGGTCGGGGTGGAGAGATTCGAACTCCCGACATCCTGCTCCCAAAGCAGGCGCGCTACCAGGCTGCGCTACACCCCGAAAAACCATCACCAGGACAGAGCGGAGAATGATACCGAAGGGCGCGATTGAGGTCAAGGCTTTCTATTGCTAGAATGTTAAAATTAATATTACTTTAAGTCAGTATATAAAAAATTATGACTATTTCTTCTAAAATACGTTACCAAAAAGCAAAGTTTGTAACCCTCTTTGGCGCTGTGATTAACGCCCTCCTTGGTATCAGTAAACTTTTAGGCGGTATTTGGTTCCACTCAAGCGCTTTGGTTGCTGATGGCTTTCATTCTCTCTCTGATTTATTCACTGATGGCATGGTGCTGATTGCTTCAAAATACGGTAGTCAAGACGCCGATGACGCGCATCCTTATGGTCATCAACGCATTGAAACAGCTGCAACCTATGTGCTTGCCCTACTGCTTATTTTAACAGGCGTTGCGATTGCTTGGGATGCACTTTCACATTTACGTCATCATGAACACGAACACCCTGGTTTTTGGGCGCTCCCACTCGCAGGCTTATCCATTATCGCAAACGAAGCGCTTTTTTGGTACACACGCCATGTAGGGCGCGAGATTCAATCACAGCTTATTATCGCAAATGCTTGGCATCATCGTTCAGATGCCGCCTCTTCATTGATTGTATTAATAGGGCTAATTGGAAGCCTTCTAGGCTATCCCTCGCTTGATGGTATTGCCGCCCTACTTGTTGGATTATTAATTATTAAAATGGGTGTTGATTATGGCTGGAAGAGCATCAAAGAGCTTGTCGATACAGGCGTTGAAACCTCGATGCTTACTGAAATAGAAAATAGCATTAAAAACACTGACGGCGTGATTAAAGTCCATCAACTTCGAACGCGCTTGATGGGCTGCGATATTTTTGTAGACGTTCATGTCCAAGTTAATCCGATGATATCCGTCTCAGAGGGGCACTTTATTGCGCAGCACGTTCACCATGGTCTTCTGAAACAATTTTCAAATATCAAAGACGTCACGGTACATATTGACCCTGAAGATGATGAAGTCACAAGCCCTTCGCTCCATTTACCCAATAGAACAGCCATTGAAAAAGACTTGCTTAACCATTGGCAAGCTGCCTTTCCTGAAATAAACGCTTGTCTTTTACACTATTTAGACGGTAAGCTCACGCTCGATTTAGTTGCTGATTTAAATAAAGAAAAAACAAAAGCACTCTGTGCCTGTGTGCTAAAAGATATAAACACTTTAAATTTATACCCGGAATTAGCTTATGTTCATATACAACCCCTAGCTAAAACTATTTACGAGAGCAATAAAACATGATTTTAACCCCTGGCGCCCTTAATCTTTTTTTTGCACTCAGTGCACTTACTATGATTCTTGTTGCAGGCTATTTTCCTTTTAAAAAACGCTTTTCTGCCGAAGCCCACACTGAATTTCCTATTGGCGAAACTCTTGCTACTGGTGTTTTTTTAGGCGCTGCTCTTTTGCATATGCTTCCTGAAGCACAAAATTTATTTTTAAAACTAAATTATCACTACCCATTAGGCCTGCTAATTATGGGCATCGTATTTTTATTGTTTTTATGGTTCGAACATTTAGGCGAGGTGCTTTATCATCACCATGATAACCACACGACACACCCTGCTTTTGCAATTGTTGCCTGGGTCATGCTCTCGCTGCATTCTCTCGTATTAGGTACAGCCCTTGGTCTTAGCCAAGACTATTCGATGCAGATCATGCTGTTTTTAGCGATTATTGCGCACAAATGGGCTGAAAGTTTTGCGATTGCCGTGCAGCTCAATAAAAGCACTTTAAGCCCTAAATATGCGATAGCACTTTTTCTTTCCTTTGCATTCATGACCCCATTTGGTATTGGCATTGGCTACTACTTTGGCCAAGATGCTAATACGCACTCGCTCGTTGATCCTATTTTGATGGCTATTTCAGCGGGCACTTTCTTATATCTTGGTACGCTCCATGGCTTGGAACGCTGTGTCATGGTGCAACGTTGTTGTAATCTACGTGATTTTAGCTTTGTGATTATCGGCTTCTTACTGATGGCCGCCGTTGCGGTATATACTTAAAGGTCAATTTGACCCGTAACAAATCCAAGTTTTTTAAGGAACTGTTATGCCAAAGCTATTTAAATTAAAAAATAAAAATCTTGCATATCTGCATGAAAAACTTTTAGGGCTTGGACCGGTTCAAAAAAATCCGCCTGAAAAACGAAAAGTTCAAAAAAGCACCATAGAAGAAGATATGTAACTCCCCACGTCATCCCGAGCGCAGCGAGGGATCTCCTGAATGTGGCACAATTTAAATAATACAAAAAAGACTTGATAAATTATTTAGATATGATCAAATAGCTGCATGAAAAATGCTGAACAAATCATATCAACGC
>JASJHH010000135.1:0-5590 GCA_033791145.1 Legionella sp. | reverse complement strand
TTATATTGCAATATTAAAATTAAGATAACGTTTCAATAAATTGCTTTAATAGCATTGTCACTTTATCGGCTGATTGCGAAGCCATTTCAACCACGGCTTGATGTGAGTGACTAATGCTTGCAAGTCCCGTCGCATAATTCGTGATCATTGCAATCACAACCACTTTCATACCACAGTGTGTTGCGACTAAAACTTCTGGTACCGTTGACATACCGACGGCATCAGCACCTAACATACGTAATGCTTTAATCTCAGCGACTGTTTCATAATTAGGTCCTGTTACAGCAGCATATACGCCTTCAGGTAAGACAAGCCCAATGCCTTCAGCAAGCTCTACTAATTTTTCACGTGTTTCACGATCGTAAACATCATCTAATGGAAAAAAGCGTGCGCCAAATTCATCATCATTCGGGCCAATCAATGGGTTCGTGCCTTGCAAATTAATATGATCTTTAATCAGCATTAGCTGGCCTGGTCCGACTGATTCGCATAAAGAACCTGAGGCACTGATTGCAAAGAAATATTCACATCCTAAACGCTTTAATGTTCGAATATAAGTTTTTACAATATCATGGCTTGCACCTTCGTATAAATGCATGCGCCCTTGCAAACAAACCACCCCAACACCAAACAGCTCACCGACGACCATTTGGCCTTGATGCCCTGCGACGGTTACAGGTGGAAATCCTGGTAAATCCGCATAGGATATAGTCGTTGCGTTATCTAAACGCTCTGCAAATTCACCTAAGCCTGAGCCCAATACAATACCAATACGTGGCTGAATATTAGGGGTACGTTTTCGAATGCTTGCAGCCAGTTCATCTGGCCCTAAAACGTCTTTTTTCATGATAATACGCCTTGTCCGTTTCTAAGAATCGCTGTACTATACCCTCAAATTTTTACAGAGTCTAACCTAAATATTATTTAAATTAGGAAAAATTTATGCCTGTTATTATTGATTTATTAAGCACTCATATTTCAGATGCTGAACGCGAGTTATTACAACATCCCAATACTGCAGGCGTGATTATTTTTACGCGAAATATTACCAATAAAACGCAACTCACAGAGCTCACGCAACAAATCCATCAAATTAATCCTGAGCTTATTTTATTTGCTGATCATGAAGGCGGTTATGTACAACGCATTCAACGCCACGGATTTCATCCACTTCCTGCCGCACATGTGTATGGTGATACCTATGATATCAATCCTAAAGCAGGCCTCACGCTCGCTGAAAAATATGGCGAAATCATGGCGCGTGAATTACGCGAATGTGGTATTCACATAGGCCTTGCACCTGTATTAGATATACACGGCCCAAATCCTATTATTGGCGGTTTATATCGCGCATTTCATAAAGACCCAAAAATTGTCGCTGAACTTGCAGGCGCATTTATTCATGGTATGAAAAAAGCCGGCATGCCATCCGTAGGTAAACATTTTCCAGGTCATGGCTTTTGTGAAACCGATTCACATATTGCTTTTCCGTCAGACCCACGAACACTTGATGAACTCAAAGCCTGTGATTTAAAACCATTTATAGCACTCACCGAGTCAGGTGAACTCGATGCGGTTATGCCAGCACACGTAAAATATCCCAAAATAGACCCAGAGCATGCCGCAGGCTACTCATCTTTTTGGCTAAAAAATATTTTACGCGATGAAATAAAATTTGACGGCGCAATTATCAGTGATTGTCTTGGCATGACAGGTGCTGACATTGGTGACTTACTTACCCGTGGCGAACAAGCACTTACAGCCGGCTGTAATTTATTAATTGCAGCGAATCAAACCAGACCTGTGATTCAAAGCTTTTTAGATGCCTTGCCTTCGCATTACCGTAAAGATAACCAAGCGTATATTTCAGCTTTTAGAGATAAAATACGGCCTATTAAAACAATAGTGCCTCAGCCAACTACAAAGGCACCCAAACAAAAAGAAAATTTTAATCCAACAGAAACAATTTAAGATTGCCCCACCGCCTACGTGCCGTGGCTTGTCCGCGGCATCCAGTAAAAATCATTAGGCTGCCTTTTCCAGCGGAATAATATTATTAATAGCTCCAGCATGCTGCTTCACATGCCATATATCATATTGAGATTGCAAATTAACCCACATTTCAATACTTGTATTAAGAAGTTTTGATAAGCGTAGCGCCATCTCAGGGCTAATTCCGGCATGCTGGTTTAATAAACGAGACCAAGTGGTTCTAGTTACACCTAAGCGTACTGCTGCCTCAGAAATAGTTAAGCCAGTACTCTCAATCAACACATCATTTAGAATCACACCAGGATGTAATGGTTTATGCATCATAATAACCTCCGCTTTATATCCAAGTCAGTGATAATCCAAATAATCGACTAAAATAGCATCCGACCCCTCAAATCTATAAATAATACGCCAGTTTCCATTGACCGTTACAGAGTAATAACCTTTATAATTTCCTTTTAATTTGTGAAACCGCATTCCCGGCAAATTCATATCTTCTGCATCTGACGCCGCATCTACAAAATCAATTTATTAAACAACAGATTTGACCCCCTGCGCTAAAAGGTCTGATTCATCAAATCAACTCTCGTACAACAGCAGCATCTGAAAACAAGAAGCGCTCACGGCCTATTTCTTGATAGGTTTCATGGCCTTTGCCTGCAATTAAAATAATATCATCTGAAGCAGCTAAACTCAGTGTTTCTTGGATGGCTAATTTTCTATTTTCTATTTTTAAAATATTTGTATTTTTATCAAAGCCTGCTGCTATTTCATCTAAAATTTGGTGTGGATTTTCAGTACGTGGGTTATCACTGGTAATAATAATGTGATCTGCATATTGCTCTGATACTTTAGCCATCAGAGCGCGTTTAGATTTATCTCTATCACCACCACAGCCAAATATGACAAATAATTTAGATTGTTTGAGTTCAGCAAGTGTTGATAATGCTTTTTCGAGCGCATCAGGCGTATGGGCATAATCAACTAACACAACGGGTTTTGCAGCCACCTGCTCCATTCGACCGGGAGAGGCCAAAAGCTTAGGCATAACAGCTTGTATATCTGCTAATTTAAAACCATCTGCAATTAAACTCGTAATTATAGCCAAGCTGTTATAAATATTAAATCGGCCTAAAGCTTGTACGACACACTCAAAATTTCCGATTGGCGTTTTGACATGAAATACGCTACCTGTCATCCGTAATTTAATATGCTCAGCATAAACATCACAGGATTCATTTAAGCCATAAGTTAATATATTTACCCCTACTGGAACCTTGGCACGCATCACATCAGCATGTGCATCATCTTGATTTAAAATCACCGAGGTTAGGCTCGAATAATTAAATAAACTTGCTTTCGCGGCGGCATAGGCCTCAACTGTTTTATGATAATCTAAATGCTCATGACTTAAATTAGTGTAAATCGCCTGTGTAAACGCAACTTCACTCACGCGCCCCTGAGACAAGCCATGCGATGACACTTCCATTGTTATTTTCTGAATATTTTGTTTTGACCAATTATGTAAAAATTTTTGAACACACAGTGCATCAGGCGTTGTGTTATGTAATGGTTGAATTGCATTAAGTAACCCTGCACCTAAGGTTCCCATATAAGCTGCTGAATCACCTAACAAATCATGTGCTTGGGCCAATTGATACGCAATAGTCGTTTTACCATTGGTGCCTGTTATCCCTGTAATATGAAATCCTGCTTTAGGCACTGCGTAAAATTCTGAAGCCAATGCACCCAGTTTTTTTCCCAAATCAGGATATGCCGTTAATGGGATAGTATTAGATAAATTATCTAATTTAAAATTTGCGCTATTTTTAGGATCATAAAATACAGCACTGGCACCTGCTTTAATCGCATCTGGAATAAAATGCCTGCCATCTGCTTGCTCGCCTCTATACGCTAAAAAAATATCACCTGGTTTGATTTCACGGCTGTCGTTTTGAAGATTATTCATACGCCTCGCACCTCGGTTGCCGCATCAGGTTCAACATTCATTAATCGTAATGCTGCTTCCATGACTTTTGAAAAAAGCGGTGCTGCCACCCGCCCACCATAAAAAGAATTTTTAGTGGGTTCGTGAATTACAACCGCAACAACAATTCTAGGATGTGAAACAGGTGCAACACCTGCAAAACTCGCAATATAACGTTTTTCTTCATAACCATGCTGACCTGCAATGCGTGCAGTCCCTGTTTTGCCTGCCACACGATATCCAGGTACTGCGGCTTTCGTGCCTGTACCACCACGTTTTACAACTGATTCCATCATATCAAGCACTTGCTCTGAAATTTTAGCATCTAACACTTGTTTGCCTGATGGTGCTTCGTCTGAATGCAATAAGCTCACTGGCATCAAACGACCGTTATTTGCAAAAACAGTATACATTTTGGCAAGCTGCAATGTCGTCATAGACATACCATAACCAAAACTTAAGGTCGCAAGCATAAACCGTGTTGTTTCAGCTGCATTCATCATTGTGCCTTCACTTTCACCGGGATAACCACTGGCCGTCTGGGTTGCTGCGCCACATTTTTTTAAAAAATCGATTAAATGCTCAGGCGGACTCGCAAGCACCATTTTGGTCATTCCAACGTTGCTCGAATGCTGAAGTACGCCGCGTACGTCTAATATCCCATAATTCCCAACATCACGAATTGCATGTCCTTCTAGCATCATCCAACTAGGTCGCGTATCAATCACAGTGTCTGGCGTAAATAATCCGCTTTGAAGTGCACTCGCAATGCCAAAAGGCTTAATCACAGAACCTGGTTCAAACATATCAGTCATGGCTAGATTACGATAAGCCGATACATCATAGCGCTGACGCACATTCGGATTAAACGACGGAAAATTGACAGCCGCTAATACTTCACCGTCATTTGCATCTAAGACAACCACGGAACCCGATTTTGCGCCATACGCTATGACTGTTTTTTCAAGTTCATGATAAGCAAAAAATTGAATCCGTCGGTCAATACTAAGCTGCAAGCCTTGACCAGGCCTTGGCTCTTGAATGACACCCAGCTCATCAATAATACGTCCCGTTCTATCTTTAATAACGCGTCGTTTCCCGGGTATGCCGTCTAACCAATCATGATAAGCGAGCTCTAAGCCTTCGATGCCATCATCGTCTATATTTGTAAACCCAATTAACTGTGCCATGCTTTCTGCATCAGGATAATAGCGTTTGAACTCTTGTTTGAAATTTACGCCTGGAATATTTAATGCTTCAATTTTTTGTGCTTGTGCAGGCGTTAAGTGCCTTTTCAAATACATAAAACCGCGTGCTTCTACTTTATCTACACGTTTAGAAATGTTTTTTGCAGGTATTTTTAATGTTTTGGCTAACTGCTTGAGTTCGGTTGGCGTTGGATCAAACTTTTTAGGATTTAACCAAAGGGATTGCACGGGCGTGCTAACTGCAACGGCAGCCCCTTGTCTATCAAATATCATACCTCGAAATGCAGGCATACTCACCACACGCAAACTACGTGCATCTCCTTGTCCTTGGAGAAAACTTCTATCTAAAACCATTAAAGCAATCATACGCCAAACAAGCACACCGAGTATTATCAGAAAAAAC
>JASJHH010000134.1:0-9115 GCA_033791145.1 Legionella sp. | reverse complement strand
CGATTCAAGGCTTTTAATATAACTGATTCTTTTATTGTTGATGATAATGCCATTACCGTTCTCCAGCCCCCTGATTTTATTTTTAGAAGATCCGACAACTATCCTGACACAGGGGGGTTTTCTTGATAAATGAATATCAATACCATACATTTGTATCAAGCTTGATTGGCATTTTTTCGACTTCATAATCAATATGGCTTTGACTGGTTTACTCGGTATTTTATAATCTCAGCGCTATTAACTCAAATCAACGCTTCGCTGAATCTTAATATTTTCAAGAAAACTTTCATCATGTGATACTGCTAATATAGCACCTTGATATTGAAGTAAAGCCTCTTCAATCGCTTCTATAGATTCTAAATCCAGGTGATTTGTAGGTTCATCGAGTATAAGCAACTGAGGAGGGCAAGTTGACATCAACGTAATAGCAAGGCCCGCTCGCATACGCTCTCCACCACTCAAACAAGCAACCTTTTTTTCTGCCTGTTTATTTCTAAATTTAAATGCAGCAAGCGCTGAATAAGCATCGAACGTTTTACTATCTTTATTAAGCCTTAAAAAATTATCAACTAACGTCAAATCACTTTCAAGAAAACAAATTTTTTGATCTAAATAAGCAATACGAGTCGTACCCAGCTTAATCAGGCCTTTATTGGGATTCAAATCGCCTTTAATCAGCTGTATCAAGCTTGATTTTCCACACCCATTAGGTCCTGTAATCGCAACACGTTCAGGCCCTATAATTTTAAAATTTAAATTTTTAATTAATGGCGCACTTTCAAAATCATGATAGCTGAAACCAAGCGCCTCTATTTCAATAATAACTTTGCTATTCGGAACGTGCGTTTTAAGCAGACTTAAATTAATTTTTTCTTGGACTTCTTGTTTCTCACGTACGGCTTCTAAAGTCTGATTCACTGACTCGAGTTTTCTAACAGCCTCACCTCGAATACGACGGTTTGTATTTTCACTTCGTCCTTGTTTTGATTTAAAGAAAATTTTGTCATAACTCCCACAGCCTTTAATTTCTTTGGCTTTTGCTTTCTGTCCCCTAGATTCGTTCTGTTGATGACGCTCCATTCTTGTCTGTATTGTTTTTTTAGATTTGTTTAATATTTCAGTCTGTGTTTGTATTGCTTGCTCTAATGCACGCTGTTTAATTATTTTTTGTTCGTAATAAAAGTCATAATTTCCACCGTAAATTTCTATATTTTTCGTATTAATTTCAATGATTCTATCTAATTTATTCAGCAGTGTTCTATCATGGCTCACAATAATTACGCTTTGTTCCGTGCTTTCAATATAATCATATAGAATATGACGAGACGCCCTATCAAGATTATTCGTTGGTTCATCTAAAATTAAAAAATCACTTGGAAAAATCAATGTTTTTGCTAAAAGTATCTTTGTTTTTTGCCCACCACTTAAAAGACTAAAAGACGCATCCAAATCAACAGGCCATATATTCAAGCGCGTTAAGACATCTTCAATCCGTTTTTCTATATCCCAATGATTTGTCATGCGCTCAAAATCGTTTTCTTCGAGTTGCCCTGATTGAATACGAGCTGATGCCTTTAAAATTTCATCAACACCTAATGCATGACTGATTGTTTCTTGTGTTGCTTTGGCGGTGTAGAGCTGAGGCAGATCTATAATACGACCCGAAGTATTGATTGAGCCAGTATCAGGTGTTACGTCGCCAAGCAGCAGCTTTAGAAAAGTTGATTTTCCAACGCCATTAGGACCAACAACACCGTATTTCTTCGCTTCGAACGATAAATTAATGCGCTCAAAAGAAACGGGCGTTTCTTCAAGATGAAAGGATAGATTATTTAATATAATTCGAGGGGTCGTCGTCATGTTTAATCTCTTTTCTATAGGATGAACCTCGGTCTATGAAAGACCACGTAGAAAACAAATTAATTTCTCACTGGACGAATACCTCAACTTAAAGTGCTAGAATGTACATTCTAACATAAAATCCGATGAGGCGAACAAAATGTTTTCAAAGCAATGTAATATTGATAAAACCGATAGAATTAATCGCGTAATCATTGGCGCTTTGTTATTTCTTGCAGCACTGATTGGCATGAGTAAAGTATTTTTTATGGTGCTTGGTCTTGTGCTAGTTCTTGAAGGTTTAATTGGCTGGTGCTCTATTCCTTATTTAATTAGCAAATTTAAACGGCGTTAAATAAAAGACCATGAACGGTTTGCAATCACTGTTGAACAATTAAAGCTATCTAATTAAACTCAATCCAGTAATATATGCTCTTATTGCAGCCAACGGTATTTTTCATGCCAGACTTAACAGACAACCAGATTAAAAAACAAACAATATCGTGGGTGCAATCATTTATTATTGAATATAATATATGTCCGTTTGCAAAGCATACCGTTAATCAAGAAACAATTGCTATCGACATTGTTCAGCCAAACAACTTAGAACAAGCCCTTGAAACGATGATGTCAACCATTGTACGTATGGACAACGATACTAAAATAGAAACCGTTTTATTGCTTTTTCCTTATTTATTTTCAAATTTTGATGATTATTTAGACTTTGTCTCTTTAGCTGAAGAACTCTTATCATTGAGCGGTTATGAAGGCATTTACCAGCTGGCTACATTCCATCCTAATTATTGCTTTTCTGATGTTTTGGAAACAGATGTATCTAATTACACCAATCGTAGTCCCTACCCTATGCTGCATATTTTACGAGAAAGCAGTATTGAAAAAGCAATTGAGTATTACGGTGACACCAGTAATATTCCAGATAATAATATTGCAACAATGCATAAACTTGGCCTCGACAAGATAGTCGCACTATTAAAAAATCTAACTTGATTGTGCCTCTATGAGGGTTTGAATCGCTTTTTCAATCGCTTGAAAAGCTCGTGTTAATTCTTTGTCTGTAATCACTAATGGCATTAACGTTCTCAAAACATTACCATGCAGGCCTGAAGACATCAGAATAACGCCATTTTTTAAAGCAAGCGTCATAACCTGATGTAATAATTCGGCATCTGGTCTGCCTGTTGAATCGACAAATTCAATACCTATCATCGCCCCTAAACCACGAATACTACCAATACAATGATATTTTTCTTTTATATATTCAAAAAAAACTTTGGTTTGATTGCCAATTTTGACAGCGCGCTCCGCTAGACGTTGTTTTTTATAAATAGAGATCGTTGCTAATGCGGCAGCACAAGCCAAAGGGTTTCCGCAAAAGGTTCCCCCGATGCCACCCACGTGGGAAGCATTCATGAGCTGTTTTTCCCCCACGACCGCAGCCAAGGGCATACCTGATGCAATGGATTTACCTAGAGCCATCAGATCAGGTGCAACGTTAAAATGCTCCATTGCAAACATTTTTCCTGTCCGACAAAATCCTGTCTGAATTTCATCCGCAATCATCAGGATTCCTCGTTCAGTACATAATGATCGTAAGTGTTCGACAAACGCAGTTGGCATGGGGATAAATCCCCCCTCCCCTAACTCCGGTTCAAAGATAATGGCAGCAACCTCTTCTGCTGGAACGTAACTACTAAAAATATGTTCCCAATAAGCAGCATGGTCTTTTACGGGAGTAATCGCTGGATGTGGCACGCGATAAATTTCTGGCGCATATGGCCCATACCCGTATTTATAAGGTTTTGTCTTGCTTGTAAGACTCATGGCTAATAAGGTTCGGCCATGAAAAGCTAAATCAAAGCAAATGACAGCTGAACGTTTTGTGGCATAACGTGCTATTTTAATTGCATTCTCGACCGCCTCAGCACCCGAGTTAAAGAGAGCGGCCTGCTTCTCATCTTCTCCTGGTGTTATTTGGCAAAGCGTTTGCGCAAGCTCAAGGTAGGGCTGGTAATTAAATACATTAATTGAAGGCTGAATGTATTTTTCCGCTTGCGCTTGAATTGCGCTGACGACTTCATCCGGGCAGTGTCCTGCATTAACACACCCTATTCCTCCAACAAAATCGATATATTCTTTACCTTCATTATCCCATACACGCGCACCTTTTGCTTTGCTCACAGCAATCGTTGTCAGTTGAAAGACAGCTTTGGGAAGATAAATTTCACGCATGGACTGAAGTTTTTTACTGGATAATTTCATTCTCCCCCCGTAACTGGTTTACTTAGTTTAAATTAAAAGTAAACGCTTAAATGGGGGCCGTCAAGCGTGTGTGTGGAGAAACCTTAATTTCAAATTTAAGAAAACCTCCGACCCCGTAACTTCTATAATTTTCTTGCAAATATAAAAGTTTGATTTATAATTTAAAAATACAGCTTTTATATTTGCAAGAGATTTGCTATGGACCATATTAATAGACTGATAAAAAGTAAGCTTCTACAATCCTTAAAGTTTAGTCCAATTGTTTATCTAAATGGCCCCCGTCAAGCGGGCAAGAGTACATTGGTTCAAGAGCTATCTAAGAAAGATTTTCCCGCAGAATATGTAACTTTTGACAGTACAACTCAAATATCGGCAGCTGTTAATTCTCCAGAGACTTATCTGAAAGAAAGAACAGGCGCTTTGATTATTGATGAAGTTCAACTTGTACCAGAAATATTTCGATGTCTTAAAATTGTTGTTGATGAGTTAAGACAAGCACGCGAAAAAAAATTACACGGACTTTTCTTATTAACAGGCTCTGCCAATATTATGGCCCTACCAAAGTTGTCTAATCCACTCGTTGGTCGAATGAGTGTTATGACGCTTTATCCACTTTCAAGTGCAGAGGCAGTTGGTGGCTCAGGCGATTTTATCAAAAGACTTTTCAATCAAAATTTTGAACAAGGCGCCCATCAACAAAAACTAATCAATATAATAGAACGTGCAACTTTTCCTGAAATATCAGGAGCAAAACCAGATGAGCGCACGCATTGGTTTGATGCTTATATTACAACCATTTTACAAAGAGACGTACGCGCACTTGCAGAAATTGAAAAATTAAGTGCTGTGCCCAATTTACTTCGTATCCTCGCAAACCGTGCAGGTGGACTCATGAATGATGCCAATATTGCTCGTGATGCAGGACTTAATCCTGTCACCCAAAGAAATTATAAAGCGCTTTTAAAAATGCTTTTTTTAACGTTTGAAATTAGTCCATGGTACCGTAATATTGGGAAACGCCTGGTTAAGTCCCCTAAGGGTTACATCATAGATACTTTACTACTTTGCCATCTTTTGCAATATAATTTATCTGATTTAATAAAAAACAGACCCGAGCTCTTTGGACATGTTTTAGAAAATTTTGTCGCTACAGAACTTTTAAAACTTATTACGAATGATAACAAACTTGAGTTATTTCATTTTAGAACGAGTGATAACAAAGAAGTTGATTTTGTATTGGAACAAACAGACGGTAGGCTTGCTGCTATTGAGGTTAAAAACCGAGATCGGGTTGATAAGTCTGATTTTAAAGGTTTAGAGACGCTACAAAATTTAACAGGTGATGACTTTGTTTGCGGGATTGTTTTATACCGAGGACATGATATTGTCCCCTTTGGAGAAAAATTATGGGCTGTGCCTATATCTAATTTATGGTTGTAAACGACTCTTTCTCCGATCAGTCTACGGGGTCAGATCTGTTGTTTAACAATAAGAATTTCTTTGAGTGTGAACCTACGGGGCCCTGGCCCCGACCCTGAGATGATTTTTATCAAATGGAATTAATGAATACGTTTTATGACTCAACAACATACTGCTTGTTACAGAAAATAACGCTTTTGGATTTGCTCCATCAAAAACCATATACTCTTTTGGATGTGAACGGTATTGAAAGAAAGCTTTACCTACGTGCCCATTAATTCTAGTTGGCTTAGTTACTTGAACCAGCCCTTTTTGCTCTAGCGCAAAAAGCATTTTTTTAGCTGCATCTCCTTGTACGTATTGACTGCTTAAAATATAAAGGTTTGTAAAAATGCACATCAAGATTCCCAAGTAGACTAGAAATTTATATCGATAAATATCCATAGAGATAACAAAAAAATAGGATAAAGGTAATATGAACATTAAATATCTTTGAGTGGGTCTAGCTAGGGATAGTATTAAAATAAAAGTTAATACGCCTACAATAATTGATGCCATATAACGTTGCGCTGATTGCTTGTTATAACTAGCATATGCTGAATATAAAAGGACGCCAGTCCACAGTGATAAAACCGTAAAACAGCCGCCAATAAACCTCTCACTTAAAAAACGGTCTAAAGGGCCAAAATTCATTTCTTCTTGTGATTTTATGCCTAAGTAGCCTACAATAAAAACCCCTAATATTATAGCGAATAAAACGAAAGGTTTTTTAATTTCAGAAAAAACACCCCAAATTTTAAGCAATGAAAATGGCATTAATAAAAGCATTAAATACCCAGCATATCCAACAAAATTACTTAAGAAATCTTTCCCTGTTAAATTAACTACACTCTGTTGCTTCTCAGGAACAAACCAAAATCCATATTGATACTTAACTAATATGATATACAGTAACGGTAGAATAAAAATCAACGTCCCGATAAGAAAAGACTGTTTTATTTTTTCACTAATCGTTAGATTTTGTCGGATAAAAAATTCAATGAATATAATAGGAACAAAAAAAACAGCATGATACTTCAATATGATGGAAACACTAATTAAAAAGAGAGAGAGAATTCCTTTCCGTGAGTAAATCGAGATGGATTCAAAGAAAAAAGAAACACCGAGAATACCTACGCTTGCTGGAAACAAATCAGCCGTTCCTCGCCCACCGAACGTCCAAATAAGGGGGTTTAAAAAAACCAAAATAACGAGCAATAACGTTGCCTTGTCTTTATTAATAATATGATTTATTCGAAGTAATGCTTCAGCAAGCAAAAGAAAACTTGTAGCAGCTAATAATCTGGGGATAAGTTCAACGGGAATTATTGGAAGTATCTTCGATAGTAGTGCTGCGAGTATTGGCACTCCAAAAGTGTTTGCTTGATAGGCTAAATAGGTGTCCATATAATCTATGTCACCCGATGCAAAATTTTGAGCGGCATCAGAGAATACCCATTCTAAATTAACGAATGGAAATTGAATAACAAATAAATGCAACACAAACGCCAAAAAACCAACTAATCTTATTTGATTAAAACTATGCATTAAATATATTCCTTTATTTTAAATAAAAATTGGTTTCTATCTGAGTCTAGCTGATTTTTCTTCAACTACGGTGCTACGGTGCCACGAAGAATCAACATGAACCTAATGGGTGACCCCCTGCGTTTTGTACCCAGGGTAAACCTTGCTAAAATGCACATCTTAGAATTTGTTGCCAATTAGGAGTTATCATGGAAATTAACTGGTTTCCTGGCCATATGCACAAAGCGCAAAAAGAAATCAAAGAAATTCTACCGCAAATAGATGTGATAATAGAAGTGTGTGATGCCCGCTTACCTTTTAGCAGTGAAAACCCCATGATCACTAAGATTAGAGGTGATAAACCGCTAATTAAAATTCTTAATAAAAGTGATTTAGCTGATCCCGATAAAACAAAGATTTGGCTTGAACATTTCGAATCGCAGCATAATGTTAAAGCAATTGCCTTAACCACCGAAAACGATACAATAGCAAAAATGATTCCAGCATTAATAAAAAAATTAGTGCCAAATAAAGATGATAATGGAAAGCAAATTAATGCAGTAATTATGGGTATACCTAACGTAGGGAAATCCACGTTAATTAATACACTTGTTGGAAAAGCTAAAGCGAAGGTAGGAAATGAACCTGCGGTAACTAAAGGGCAGCAGTGCTTTCGTTTAGAAGATAATTTATACCTTTTTGATACACCAGGTATGTTGTGGCCCAAAATTACCAATGAAAATAGTGGTTATCGTTTAGCTGTTTCGGGGGCTGTTAAAGATACTGCCTTTGATTACGATGATATTGCCTACTTTGCAGCAGAATACTTACTTGAAACCTATCCGGAACGCTTAATGGAGCGTTATAAACTGGAAGAAAAGCCTATGGGCGAAGAAGATTTAATTGCAGCTATTGGTCGTAAGCGTGGTTGTGTCCGTAGCGGTGGTCATGTTGATATGCATAAAGCTTCGGTTATTTTAATCAATGAAATACGAGGTAAAATATTAGGTGCCATTACCTTTGAAATGCCAGAAAACATAGAAAAAGAAAATGCACATTTTTCTGAGATAGAAGTAAAGAAAATTGCTGCCCGTGAAGCGAAGAAATTAGCACGAGGCAGAGGGCGAAAAAATAAATGATGTGGCTACACTCTAAACTTAGTGCCATTAACATGAGACCCCTTTGACCCCCTGCGTTTGCGTTTTTTCTAAACTGGAATTGCTGCAGATATTAGACTAACATATCAAATAAGCCTTAACTTAACACTGGGTGTTACCTTTATGATCATGTTTGAGTTTATAGGAGAAAACGATGAGTTTCACGAAAAACAAATGCCTATTAATACCGCTCAGTTTTACTCTACTCTTCCTTCTTTTCGCTTCATCAGCGAATAGCGGCACAGGAAATCAGACCTACAAGGTATACAACAACAGCCTGGCTAGCTCTTCATTAATCCTCTCCAATACGATTAAGAAGAAAACAGGAAATCAGACCTACAAGGTATACAACAACAGCCTGCCTAGCTCTTACTCATCAACCCCGCTCATTACGATTAAGACGATAGGTAGTATGAGTCAGGACTCTAATCAAGGCGCCGACATTGCTGCGGGTGGAAATTATCGGAAAATTACGCCCAACCCAGGTGAGCCTATCTACATTCAGTGTACAGGCTCTTATGTTGCTCCAATAAAATATACTCCTAAAAATAACGGCGATATCTCTTGCATCTGTGGCACCGAACTCTTAAATGAGGTTACAGTAAAATGTTATCAGTAGAGCACTCTACGGGGTCAGATCTGTTGTTTAATAAATAAAACTTTTTGGGGAAGGTAATCAATTTATTAAACAATAGATTTGACCCCCTACGTTCGACCCCCTACGTTCAAGCCCCCACTGAATCACCAATTGACGCAAAGTATCAATCAACTTGATAGGCTTCAAACGCTTTACACACGGCTTCAGCATGTTGATCAATCTCACCATCATCAGAGCTTAATGAAAAACTTGAAAC
>JASJHH010000133.1:0-3965 GCA_033791145.1 Legionella sp. | reverse complement strand
CGACAGCCTTTGTTCCGCCTATGCCACTCGGCTTGGCCGAGTGGCATAGGCGCTGGGGATAATCACAGTAAATTAATTAAATTAGCACTCAAACTATAATCTTCTTTGCCGCAACAGCCACTGAGTTGAGTGATGCCAAGTACGCTGATAATCAAAAAAACCAAGCTGATTTTTCTCATGGTAATTCACCTTTTTGATGCTTGTTGTTTTTAAAGTATATGACTTGATTCTTATATTTACAAAACCACAGTAATTACCGCTTTAGCAGTAATATTGATAGTTTAATATGAAATTAGATCAAGAAAATGCTTTTCTCGTGTTGTTTTTACTGCTACAACAGTATTATGTGCGTAATTTATGGTGAGATATGCTTCCTGGTGAAATTGCAAAACTCGTTCATTATTATCGAAAGCAAACTGGCTTGTCACAACAAGCACTCGCTAAACTCGCGGGTGTTGGTAAAACAGTTATCTTTGATATTGAAAAAGGCAAAGAAAGCGTGCGACTCAATACATTGTTAAAAATACTAGATGTTTTAAATATTAAAATGAAATTTGATACACCTTTCCCACAAAAAACGGATAATCAATCATGAGAAAAGCACGCATATTACTTCATGGGATTGAAGCCGGGATATTAGAAGCATTTTCTGGTGGAAAATATAGGTTTACTTATCATGCTGATTATCATGATGCCCCTATTTCTTTAACCATGCCTGTAGAATAGAATTTATGAATTTGATGTGTTTCCTGGATTTTTTGAAGGGTTGTTACCAGAAGGCGTCATACTTGAAGCCTTATTGCGCCAATATAAAATAGATGAAAATGATTATTTTCAGCAGTTAATCATAGTTGGTCGAAATGTTGTGGGTGCTGTTACGATTGAGGAACAGTTATGAAATACTGTCTAATTATTTATGAAAGGTTAAGGACTAAGGGGACTTAATGCGTCGCTTCAGACGATTTGGCATGATGCTGTTTTGTTTTTGTGGTCTTGGCGTATTATATGCCGAAGGCGCTATGGTGCTCAATAATCCTTATCCCGTCAGTGAATCCAAAGAACGTATTTACTATAGCTCGTTTACAGAGCAACCCAAAACGCTCGACCCTGCGCGTTCATATGTTGTTAACGAATTATTATTTACCGAGCAAGTGTATGAATCCCCCCTGCAATATGATTATCTCAAAAGACCTTATGAATTAATCTCTAGAACACTGAGTCAAATGCCAGAAGTGCGTTATGAAACCAAAAATGGAAAAGTGGTTGCAAGTATTTATAAAATACAAATTACCCCTGGTATTTTGTATCAGCCGCATCCTGCCTTTGCAAAATCACCTGATGGACGTTATTTATATTATCCCTTAGCATCTAACTTTTTAGCGCGTCATGGGATTAAGATTTTATCTGATTTTAAAGCCGTGGGCACGCGTGAGCTTACAGCGGATGATTATGTGTATGAAATTAAGCGCTTAGCAAACCCTGCCGTTAATTCGCCGATTTATGGTCTCATGGGTGAATATATTGCAGGCTTTACAGATTATGCGAATCAACTCCCAAAACATGGACACGCACATAGCTATTTAGATTTACGAGAATATGATTTAGAAGGTGCTTATGCGCTTGATAAATATACCTATGAAGTGCGTTTAAAAGGTGAATATTCGCAATTTATGTATTGGCTTGCCATGCCGTTTTTTGCGCCGATTCCATGGGAAGTCGATAGATTTTATTCACAAGCTGCCATGCGAGATAGTAATTTAGGGTTTGACTGGTACCCTGTAGGTACAGGGCCTTTTATGTTGGTTGAGAATAATCCAAGTAGTCGTATGGTTTTGGTTAAAAATCCAAATTATCGAGATGTGTATTATCCAAATATTGGGAGTGCTGAAGATAAATCAAAAGGCTATTTAAAAAATGCCGGCAAAAAAATACCGTTGATTGATAAAGCGGTGTATACCCTTGAAAAAGAAGCAATACCCAGGTGGATTAAATTTTTACAGGGTTATTTTGATTTTTCGGGCCTAACCGCAGATAGCTTTGATTCAGCCGTTCAAATTACGCGTGAAGGAAATCCTGTTTTAACACCTGAAATGCGCGAACGTGGGATTCGTCTGACAGAATTTAACGAACCTATGATTCGGTATATTGGATTTAATATGTTAGATCCTGTGGTTGGCGGGCATAGCATACGTGCCCGTAAGCTGCGTCAAGCGCTCGCAATTGCGATTGATTTTGAAGAGAATATAGCGATTTTTCTAAACGGTCGAGGCACACTTGCTCAAGGGCCATTGCCACCGAGTGTATTTGGTAATTTAGAAGGTGAAGCAGGGATTAATCCGTATGTATATAACTGGGGTGAACATGGCCCTGTTCGTAAGTCGATTAAAGAAGCACGCACGCTCATGCGTGAGGCAGGGTACCCTGGTGGACGAGATCCTAAAACGGGACGTGCTCTAATTTTGCATTATGATGTGGCAGCAACAGGTGGTCCTGAAGAAAAGGCGGCTTTAAATTGGATGCGTAAGCAGTTTCGTAAAATTGGGATTTCACTCGATGTGCGTGCCACGCACTTTAATCGTTTTCAAGAAAAAATTCAGAGTGGGAATGCCCAAATATTTACCTGGGGTTGGATTGCTGATTATCCTGATCCAGAAAATTTTATGTTTTTATTTTATGGCCCGAATGCGCGCCATCCACATGGCGGTGAAAATTCAAGTAATTACTCTAATCCAGAGTATGATAAATTATTTCTTAAAATGAAAAATTTGCCCAATAACGCTGAGCGGCAAGTGCTAATTAATCAGATGCTTGAAATTTTACGCACGGATGTGCCTTGGATATTTGGCTTGCACGGAAAAAGTATTATGTTAAATCAGCAATGGACGTCAGCTATGAAATCAGATTCGCTGGTGAGTGATATTTTAAAGTATATTTCGGTGGATGTGCCGTTACGTAATCAATTACGTGCCGCATGGAATCCGCCTGTTTGGTGGCCTATTGGCTTGTTTGGTTTGCTTTGTATTTTGTTTTTACTGCCGTTTATGCATGCGTATTATAAACGCCAAAAAAGCCCTGCACTGAGAATAAAGTTATGATTTTTTATTTTTTAAGACGTATTTTATATGCACTGCCTATTTTAATCGGGATTAATTTACTCACGTTTGCGCTGTTTTTTATGGTGAATTCACCTGATGATATGGCACGTATGCATCTTGGACAAAAACACATTACGGCGTCAGCCGTGAATGCTTGGAAAATTGAGCGGGGGTATAATTTTCCTTTGTTTTATAATTCAGAGGTGTTGGGTTTAAATCAATTTAAAGATACTTTGTTTTTTCAAAAATCAGTCAAATTATTTGTATTGGATTTTGGGTTTTCAGATGCAGGTCGTGATATTAAAGCCGATGTATCAACGCGTATGTGGCCAAGTCTTGCAATTGCGTTACCCTCTTTTTTATTTGGATTATTAATTAATATTACGTTTGCCATGTTATTAGTGTTTTTTAGGAGCAGCTATTTAGATTTAAGCGGTGTTATTTTTTGTATTATTCTGATGTCGATTTCGAGCTTGTTTTATATCATGGGCGGGCAGTATTTATTTGGAAAATTACTTAGGCTTGTGCCTATATCAGGCTACGATTATGGGTTAAATAGTTTTAAATTTATTTTACTGCCGGTTATGGTGTCAGTGATTAGTGGGCTGGGTGCAGGGGGGCGGTGGTATCGCACGTTATTTTTAGAAGAAATGCATAAAGACTATGTAAAAACAGCGCGAGCAAAGGGTCTATCGGAACGACGCGTGCTATTTTGTCATGTTTTAAAAAATGCCATGCTGCCGATTTTAACAGGTATTGTTGTGATTATTCCGTCATTGTTTATGGGTAGCTTAGTGCTTGAATCTTTTTTTGGGATTCCAGGTCTTGGCAGCTATATGATTGATGCAATTTATCAGCAAGATTTTGCGA
>JASJHH010000132.1:0-17269 GCA_033791145.1 Legionella sp. | reverse complement strand
TATATTAATAAAAGTAATATTTTACCAGTGCCATCTGACAGAACGCCGAAAGATCGCTTAGGTACAGCGCTACTGACGTTAAAAGATAAGTCTTTGTTGTTGAACCAAATTGTACGTTTTGTACATGCAAACAGCGTGTATACTTACATGCGAGGGAAATTAATTAAAGATTAATGAGTAAATAAAAACCCAGAGTCGCATCAAGAAGAAACTGGGTATATACTCAAAAACAATCCTATTGCTTTCTAAGTGTAGAAAAACATATGGCCGGACAACAACAGCAACAATCAGGCGATAACTCACTTGCACCGGTTTGGATTACTATCCTATTGTTTTTAACCGGTTATTTAGTTTGGTATTTTGGACATCAATATATCGTTTCATTTGTTTTTTTTCTTAATATTGCACAAGCTAAATTATTGATGTTTGTATTAAATGACGCGGTATTAGAACAAGAAGTTGTTTTGATGCAAACCGTTAATCCCGCAGAAATAGGTTGGGATGATTTGATAACGCTAACCACTCGCGTGGGGGAGTATATGCGTTATCCTGTCGTGGCAGCATTGCTTTTCTTAGCCGTTTTTTTGTATAAATCTAATGTCACGTTAAAATTCAAACGCACGCATAGTATGGATTCACTGAAGCAACAAGAGCAGGCCAATTGGCCCTGTATTGTACCTGCGGTTAAAAAACTTGATCTAGTGGCAACGGATGTCAATAAAGGCCCATGGGCTATGGCGATGACACCCGTGGAATTTGCTCGAAAACATAAATTATTACGTAAAGAAGATGTGCTCCTAGATAATCCAACACCGGGCCAAGAAATGACAGCCGGGATACGGCGAGGAGATGCGAAGCGTATATTTACCTTACAATTAGGGCCATACTGGAATGGTTTTGAACATTGCTCGCCACAAATACGTGCCCTATCAGCTGTTTTTATGGCTCGCATGCATCGAGATCGCGAGGCTGCAGAATTAATTTTGGCAACACTGGATAAAACCTATGTCGATGGAAAGCCCGATTATTCGGTCGCATGGCCGACACTCAAAAAATATGAAAATACAGAAGCAGTCCAAAATATTATTCAACGACATGCCTATCAATTAACCGTAATCGCTGAGTTATTAAGCGCCTCACGTGACGATGGCGTTGTACCGAGTGTTGAATTTTTATGGCTTAAACCGACTGATAGGCGGTTATGGTATATCCTGAACAGTGTGGGTCGACAAACAGCTTATTCAGAAGTGGGCGGGATTTTTGCGCATTGGAGAGCAGAACAAGTTATGGGGCGTCGTTCCTTAACGCCGATGATTGATGAAGCGATTCGTGCACTTGAAGGTGCTGTGAAAGACGTTTTACTCCCACCTAAAGAACTAAAAGGATTAACGCCATGAAACGAGGTGTTGAGGCACGCCATGAGGTAGATCCCACACGACTGCTTCGGGATACGCGAACGATTGGTGAACGTATTGGCAGCTTTTTTTCTGACTCATCTAATATTGCTATATTATTAATTGTATTGGCTGCTGTAGGTTATGTTTTTCCGGTTTCGGCAATTTTGATGTTAATTATAGGGGTGCTGGCTTATTTTTACACATCAACGCGAAAGCAACAATTACCGTTTCGGCTGCCACAGGTTGCACATGTTAAAGATTATAATGATTTAATTCCGGGCATAAAAAAACCGAATATGTCTCGGGGCATTACTTATTTCGGAAATGTTGATAAAACCAACGAAGAGCTTTGGTTTGCAAATGAAGACATGCGAACGCATGTACTTATTTTTGGTTCGACCGGAAGTGGTAAAACAGAAGCCTTGGTGTCGATTGCATACAACGCCCTTGTTCAGGGTAGTGGTTTTATTTATGTGGATGGTAAAGGGGATAACTCACTGTATGCCAAAGTATTTTCGATGGTACGAAGCATGGGGCGAGAAGATGATTTATTACTGATTAATTTCATGACGGGTGCGCGCGACATTGTGGGTCCTCAAAAAAGCAGGCTATCCAATACACTCAATCCTTTTTGTCAGGGCTCATCGAGCATGTTAACGCAGCTTGTGGTGAATCTAATGGGGAGCTCAGGCCAATCATCTGATGGAGACATGTGGAAAGGACGAGCGATTGCTTTCGTTGAAGCCTTAATGCGCTTATTGGTTTATATGCGGGATGAAGGCGCTATTTTATTAGATGCGAATAATATCCGAAATTATTTTGATATACAGCGATTAGAATCCATTGTCATTGATAAAGTATTTCCGAGAGATGATCAGGAGAGCGTGAATATTGAATCCATTCCAAAGCTTGTCACTGATCCGATTCGAAATTATTTAATGACCTTGCCTGGTTATAATAAAGAAAAAAAAGGAAAACAGGTCTCACAAGTATTAGAGCAGCATGGTTTTATTACGATGCAGCTGGTGCGAAGCTTTTCTTCTTTGGCTGATACGTATGGCCATATTATTCGAACGAATTTGGCTGAAGTTGATTTTAAAGATGTGGTATTAAACCGGCGTATTTTAGTGGTATTACTACCGGCTTTAGAAAAATCGCCTGATGAGCTTGCGAATTTAGGTAAAATTATTGTCGCGTCATTAAAAGCGATGATGGCAGCAGGTCTTGGAGAAGAAGTAGAGGGCGCATTTCGAGATGTGATTGAACGCAAGCCAACAAATGCTCCAACACCCTATATGTGTATTTTGGATGAGTATGGGTACTATGCGGTACAGGGCTTTGCTGTGGTGCCAGCACAAGCACGATCACTTGGTTTTTCTGTGATTTTTGCAGGACAAGATTTACCCGCATTTCAAAAAGCCTCAAAAGAAGAAGCAGCTTCCATTGGCGCGAATACAAATATTAAAATTTGTATGAAACTTGAAGATCCAACAGAAACGTGGGACTTTTTTACAAAAACAGCGGGTGAGGCTTATGTAACAAAAGTCGATTCGTTTCAAACCAAAGAGAGTAGTGTTGCGAATACCTATCAAGACACGAAAAGCTCTTCGTTTGAAAAACGGGCGCGTATTGATTTATTAGACTTAAAAGATCAAACAGAAGGTGAAGCACATATTTTCTTTCGTTCACAAGTGATACGGGCGCGGATGTTTTATGCAAATCCTAAATCGGTTGCAGTATTAAAAATAAATCAATTTCTAAAAGTAGAGCCTCCATCGGATGCTTATTTAGCGAAATTAGCGCAGCAAACGAAATTGTTTTTATCTGTGATTGAGGAAGGCGATTTAACCATTCGGGCTATACCTAAAGCGAACGATGATGAAATCACACAAATTGCGACCTTTCTTCATGATGTGGAAGCGACGAATCCAATGGAACGTGGTGTTGCTGCATTGTTAGCCTTTCATAAACGCAATGAACCTGAAGAAATTGAAGCATTGTTTGATGAAACACCGCTTGAAAATATCACCATATTCAGTGAGTTACGCGAGCTTCCAGAAGGAACGCCGGGAATTTTAGCAAAAGATGTAGCTGCATTTTCAGCACCTTTATTGCCGATTCAAGTTGCACGAGATTATTTAATGAGTATTGGAAAACTGTCAGGAGAAAAAGATAAATTAGCAGGCGCTGTTGCAAATGAAATAATTAAAGATTTACAAATGGCAACGAATTATCCACCTGAGCATTATGAGTTAATGGGGGCAACTGAACTTGCTGAATCTACAAGCATTTTAGCAGGACGCATTGTTGAGGCACAAAAAAAAGGCTCTAATAAAAAATAGTAATTATAACCTAATTAAGCTTGTCTCGTTTGGCAGAGTATGGTTTTATGGTAAGTACATGGCGACCACTGAGAGCGTGAATTCGTGTTGAATCGATTCAATCAATTCAATCAATTAAAGCAATTAAAGCAATTAAAGCAATCACAATTAATATCATTGATTGCGATTGTGATTGTTTTTGCGTTGCTTAGTGCTTGTCAATCGACGCCAACGCCTAGTATTATTCGGGACGTGGAGCGCTTGCCGCAACAAGTTGCTTTAGGTGATTCTGAGATTATGGCATTAGAAAAACGGCTAACAGAGCGTGGCGTTCAAATTACTTCTGTGGGCCAAGATTATCTTTTGAGTATTTCAGTGCTTTCATTATTTGGTGATCAATCGCCACAACTAACGTGGGCATCTTATGATGAACTCAATGAGCTTGCCTGTTATTTACGACAATTTCGTAAAGTTGGCGTTGAAATAACAGGGTATGCCAGTCAGTATGTTTCAACAAAACGTGAACATGCATTGTCGTCAGCTCGTGCTGAGGCTGTTGCTAATTATTTGTGGTCGCAAGGCATTGATACGCGTTTGCTTTTTTCACAGGGTGTGGGGGACGATAAACCGATTGTGATGGCAACACGTGCGCGTTCAGGTGATAAATCACCTAACGCACGAATTGAAATTACTTTTAGACGCGTTGTGGTTTGATCACAATCAATAGGAGAGGACATGCGGCGTGAAGTTTGGCGTTTAATAACAAAGTCCAAACGATTTTACGTGGGAACTTTTCGTTTTGCTGAAAATGCACTTGTGTTTTCTTTAGCAATCAGCGTATTGTTAGGTCTTGTATTGTTATATGCATATTTTCATATACCAGAACGAGATTATTATGTAACAAACGGAGAGGTTCCTCCAACGAAATTAACAGCGATGGATTTACCAAACGAAAGCTCAGAGGCGTTGCTTGCAGCTGACCCAGCGATTTCTGATAAAGAGAAGCTAATACCGAACTAAAGAGAGGATGCCATGGCAGAAGACGCCTTAACCGCGGTGACATTAAGAAATACATTTTATCGCGATGGCCAACGAAAAGTGATCTTGGTTTTATTGCTTTCGATTATTGTTAATTTATTGATGATGTCGCTTTTAGTTTATATTGTAACGCATCCACCGGCGCCTAAATATTTTGCAACGAGTATTCATGGCCGTATTACACCTTTGTTTGCATTAAGTCAGCCGAATCAATCTGATTCAGCGGTGTTGCAATGGACCAACCAAGCGGCGATTGCGGCATTTACTTATAATTTTGTAAACTATAGAACCGAGTTACAAGCGTCCTCAGAGTTTTTTACCGCATCAGGATGGACACAATTTTTAAATGCGTTAGAGGCCTCCAATAATTTAGATGCAGTGAAAGCTAAAAAATTAATTGTTTCTGCTGTTGCAACCAGTGCGCCGATTATTTTACAAAAAGGCTTGTTAAATGGTCGTTATTCATGGCGGGTTCAGATGCCTCTTCTTGTCACGTATCAGAGTGCGAGTGAATTTTCACAGCAGCGTAATGTTGTAACGATTTTGGTGACTCGTATTTCCCCTTTAAATTCACCGAGAGGGATTGGCATTTCACAATTTATAGTTGGACCTGCGGCGAGTGGAGCAACAGCCCAATGAAAATAATTACGCTTCTTTTTTTGCTAATCATGAGTGCTCTACTTTCGCCATTGGCGTGGTGTGCAGAAAAAGAAGACTCTGCTAAGCAAGCACTTGATCAACTTAAGATATTGCAACAAAAGTTGGGTGAAAAAGATGATAAAACAAAGAGCACATCAAATCAGGCGAGTGCTAAGTCAGTTACAAAAATCACGCAACCACCTTCTAGAAAAGCACGCGCACAAAGCAATGGTAATGATATGGTCATGAGCACTTCAGATGAAGGCTTAATCAATGAGTTAGCCTTTGATGAAGTGAAAAAACAAATGTTTCCATTAACACCTGAGCAAACGGTGAAAATTAAAAAACGTTATCATGAAGATGAGTATGCGCAAGCAACGTCTCCTGAAACGCCTCCAAAACCAACGGCGACATCCCAATTTGTAAACTTATCACCTGGTTCGACTCCGCCGGTGATTCGATTATCTCAGGGGTTTGTTTCTTCATTGGTTTTTTTGGATTCAACAGGTGCCCCTTGGCCGATTGCAGCGTATGATTTAGGGGATCCGAATGCTTTTAATATTCAATGGGATAAAGTCAGTAATACCGTAATGATTCAGGCCAGTAAATTATATACCTATGGTAATTTGGCCGTTCGATTGCGTGGTTTAAATACACCCGTGATGCTCACGCTTATTCCTGGGCAAAAGGCAGTTGATTATCGTGTGGATTTGCGTGTACAAGGGTATGGCCCGAATGCAAAGCAGATGCCTATGGGGGAGAATCTTCCGCCTGCTGCAAGTGATGTGTTGTTGCATGTATTAGATGGCGTACCACCATCAGGGAGCACACGTTTAACTGTGAGTGGGGGAGATGCACAAGCTTGGTTACTCAATAGTCGGATATTTGTTAGAACCAATTTAACCATTTTGTCTCCTGGGTGGATTGGTAGCATGACCAGTGCAGATGGCACACATGCCTATGAAATGCATAAATCGCCTGTGCTGCTTGTTTCGTGGCATGGAAAAGTGATGCAGCTTAAGGTAGAAGGGTTATAACACCATGGCCGGAAAAAAAGAGAATATAAAAGCACTTTTTTCAAACACACGAACACGCGTTATTATTTTGTTTACGATGATAATGTTAGTGGCCAGTGTCGTGATTGGCGTTTTTAAAATGAGATCGCTCAATGAAGACAAAAACGTGTCTGTTTCGGATGTTAAACATGCGCCATCAAACATACATTCGATTCCAGGAAGCTTAAATCAAACAGCGCAATATGCAACGCTTCAAAATAAACAAAATATTGACCTAGCTGAATCGGCAACAAAAACGGGTGCTAGCGCGATTCCGACCATTATTAAAGCACAAGCCTTTGGCGAAGGGGTTGACTTAATCGGACCCCAGTATGGTGAAGGTGGTGCTGGATTTACGACGCTATCTCGTTCTAATACAAGTGGTTTTACAAAAAGTTTATGGTTTGAAAAGCTAGAAGCAGAGCATTGCAGTACTGCCGCAATAAAAGACATATTGGGTGAAGGTGCAATGCTTGTTGATTTACATAAAGAATGTACTTGTTTGCAATTAAAAGCATATGGTTATCCGCTTTCAGATTTAGATAAAGTGTGTTCGTGTCCAGAACTTAAAGCCGCAGGTTTTTCAGCGCGTGAAATTAAAAAAACGGAACACGCTGTTACGGACTTCAAAAAATGTGGCTTTTCTGCCTGTGAAACACGAGGGTCAGGCGCTACTTTGGCAGAAATGAAGGCCGCTGGATTTTCTGATGGAGAATTAAAAGGAGCCGGTTTTCCTGACAAAGACATTTATGCGACGCTAGGTTTACCTCCCGGTGTTTCTGTTGCTGATTTACGGAATGCAGGGTGTGACGCCCAAAAACTAAAGGCATTGCGCGCACGCGGTGTGACTGCAGCTTCAATACAGAAAATTAATCATTGTTCCTTGGCTCAGTTGAAAGCAGCCGGTTATACCGATGCTGAATTAGGGCTACCTGATAGTAATAGTGGTAGTGATAATCAGAACCAAATTGCATCAAGTGCGACAGATGCAAGTGTGGTGACACGTATTCCTTCATTAACCAGCACAAAAAAAAGTGATGAAAAAGCAGCCAAGTCAGATACAAAGCAATTGCAAGACTTAATGACACGGCAGCAGAGCCATATTTCAGATCAACGCTATCAAGCGAAGGTGAAGCAATTTAGTAGCCGAATGCTCTCGGCGGCAAACGTTGCCCTTCAAGGTTGGAAAAATATTCCAACACAAGTATTTATTATGGGTACAGAAGATGAAGACCAAGATAAAGATAATAAAGCAGGTGTGATTTCTGATAACTCAATGCAACAAGTTGCACCATCAAGCAATGCGAATGATATGCAATCGAAAGCCAATCAAGTTGTTATTAGAACGGGAGATATTTTATTCGCTGTATTAGAAACGGCAGTTAATACCGATGAGCCAGGCCCTATTCTTGCAATGATTGTTTCAGGTAAGTTAAAAGGCTCGAAATTAATCGGTAGTTTTACGTTGCCTACAAATGCTGACCAAATGGTGGTAACGTTTAATACGCTGTCCATGCCAGGTGCTGATCAAACCATTAGCATTAATGCCTATGCGATTGATCCAAATACTGCGCGTACGGCACTTTCAAGTCGTGTTAATCATCATTATTTGATGCGATATGGTTCATTGTTTGCCTCGACGTTTTTAGAAGGTTTTAGTAGCGCCATTCAATCAGCAGATACGACGATTACGATTGGTGGTACAGGAGGAACGACAGATACAACGGTCCAGAATGGACTGAATCGTTCTTTACTTGAAAATGCATTAATCGGTTTAGGTGAAGTGGGTAAAGCATGGTCAGTAACAGCAGAAAAATTAATGAATAAACCGACAACGGTAGAATTGTTTTCTGGCACAGGCATGGGAATCTTGTTTACACAGGATGTTCAGATAGGATAATAACTTGGTGGAAAGGTGATCTATGGCAGATGATGATCAACAAAACAATCAGGATGAATATCAATTTGCTGATCTTGATGTTTTAGGTATGGAGCAAGAAGCAGCTTCAGAATCAGAAGAAGATGAGTCACTTGAAAGCGGTGATGAAGGCGTGTCTTCTCCGCCTGGACGCGGACGATTTGATCAGATTGATCCGAAGGTTTTAAATATAGTTCGTAAAGGGGCGATTGCTGTTGCGGCTTTAATCTCTGTGCTTATTGTTTACAAAGGCATTACGTCGTTCTTTTCTTCAAAATCATCAACCAAAGAGATAATCACAGCGACAGCTACAAAAACGCAACCTGCACCAAAAACAGCACTTCCAATTAATACACCGAAAACGGAAAACGTAACGGTAAGTCGTGCTCCGATGACAGGCTCGGATAATAATCGCAGCGTATCTATGCTTCAAAAAGAGCAAAAACAAATTGAAGATGAATTGTCAGATATTCGAGTTCAAATCAGTACGGTGACGCAAAATATAAGTGATGTGTCATCTAAAATGACAGATGTGCAGCAAACCATGTTAGTGCTGAGTGAGCGGTTAGAGCAACAATCACAGCAAATGGGGCGCCTGCAATCTATGCGTCGGACAAGACGGGTGACGTCATCAGCAGACTCTCCATCTCGCCCGAGGACCCGTGCACCTAAGCCGACTTATTCGATTCAAGCGATTATTCCGGGTCGCGCGTGGCTCATGTCTTCTCAAGGAAAAACATTAACGGTGAGTCGGGGTTCGCCTGTACCAGGGTATGGCACGATACGGCTGATTAATGCAAAAGTTGGGCGTGTATTTACGAGTTCAGGACGCGTGATACAGTTTAGTCAGGCTGATACTTAAAATAGACTTGAAATAGCTTAGGGGAGTCATCAATCATGGCTGAGACAACAGCAGTACTTGTGAATTTAGCGCAGTCACTGCTCCCTGTTCAGAATTTAATTACAGGGGCGGCCTATGTGATTGGGGTCTCGTTTGCTTTGAAATCGCTATATAGTCTAAAAATGTATGGCGAAGCGAAAACAATGCAGTCATCGAGCTCAAGCATTAAAGAGCCGATTATTTATTTATTGATTGCAATGCTTTTAATTTATTTTCCGACTGCGATTGATATTGTACTGAATTCATCGTTTGGTTCCTCTAATATATTAGCGTATGGAGACAGCGATGTTGTGAGCTCAATGTTTGCCGGAGATGATGATGTAGGTAATGCGGTTATTATTATTTTTCAAACCATTGGGTTATATGCATTTGTTAGAGGATGGGTTTTAATTGCACGTGCAGCATCACAAGGACAGCAGCCAGGGGGAACAGGAAAAGGGTTAATGCATGTATTTGGAGGGATATTAGCAGTGAACATTGTGGGAACTGTAGAAATGATGAATAATACACTTTTTGGTTCGTAATATGCGACATATTACGATGTAAAAAGCGGATGATTAATAGAGGAGTCAAAATGAATAATAAAATAACAACAACAGTGAAAATATTTGGGTTATTGATGTTCTCAAGTGTAGCTTTGGCAGCAACTGATTTGACGTTAGGTGGCATGGCGTCGTCTATTACGGACTCTTTTGCAAGCTTAACTAAATTAATTACTGCGGCTTCTTATTTGGCAGGTTTAGGCTTTTCAATCGGTGCGATTATGAAGTTTAAGCAACATAAAGATAATCCAACCCAAATTCCAATTGGTACACCGATTGCATTGGTCTTTATTTCCGCTGCATTGTTATTCTTGCCATCTATTTTGGATGTCGCAGGTGCTACAATGTTTGGTGGTTCGGGTGGCCAAGTTGCCGGTCCTGAAGGCATTCAGTATGGTAGTTAATACTTAAAATAAGGATGAGACATGGTGAATCAAGTTCAAACTGAACCTGCTCTCATTCGATTGACGGCGTCTGCTGGTGCCTGGCGGTTGTATTCTGCTAGGCACGCAGACCCTCGATTTAAAGTGTTTGAAAAAAAGGTATTTGAACGCGATCAATATACCTGCCGTTTTTGTGGGTTTCAGGCACGTAGTTTACAAGAAGTAATTAATTTAGATGGCAATTACACGCATAATAAGCTTGAAAATCTTGTAACAGCTTGTTGTTTTTGCGCGCAATGCTTTTTTATTGAATCCGTAGGTGTTGGTGGCTATGGAGGAGGTACTTTAATTTATTTGCCGGAATTTTCACAATCTGACCTAAATAGCTTGTGTCACGTACTTTTTTGTGCGATTACAAACGACACAGGATATAAAAGCACAGCGCAAAGCATTTATCGAAACCTGAAATTTCGAACACAACCGATTGAAGAAAAATTTGGAGAAGGAACGAGTGATCCTGCCATTTTTGGCCGTTTGTTGATTGACTCAGGGCATGCGGACTCAGAACAGTCAGCGCCTATTTTTCGAGATGTGCGGCTACTTCCTTCTCGTGCTAAATTTCGAAGGCAAATCGAAAGCTGGGCGGCAGGTGCTTTAGAAGAAGTCGCAGGAAATCTCAAATTAAAAGAGACCTGATGGAGAGAATGGAATGGGGAAGTGGGCAGAATCATTTTTTGAAGGGGTAGATACTTTTTTTGCTTGGTTTAGTGCCTCTTTAAAGCAAACAACGGCTTCTTACTGTGAGTTAGAAACAGCAGATTCACCGACTGTTTTGGTGAACCATGATGGTTCATTGCTTTCGGTTTTAGAAATAGAAGGGATTACAGCATTACTTGGGAATGAAGAGTTTAGACGTTTGGTTGAAGGATTAACGAATACACTGCGCTCACCGATGAGTCGCTCGGGTCATGCGCTACAAGTGTATTTTGAGCACGATAAACAAAACATCAAAAAAAACATTCAAACTATTTATGCATCAGCTGCTACAACTGCCAAGAGACTTGACCTTGATTTAAAAGATCTTTTTGAAGAGAGAGGAAGCTTTCTCGGGCAATACTGCGCTTCAGAGCGTGTTTATTTTGTATTAATAACAAGACCTTTTAGTTTGCCACAAGATCAACTTAAAGTTGCAGGTAAAACTAAAATTAAGATGCTCAAAACAAAAAAATTACCAACATTTAAGAATGCACAGACTGTTTATGCTGCAATTCCTGAGCTGCGAGATACGCATGATGCATATGTGCGATCGGTTCAGAGTGATTTGCAAACACTGAGTGTTGTTTCAGAATTATTAAAAGTGCATCAAGCCGTACATGCTATTCGTATGACAGCTGATCCTGATTTTACAGCGGATGATTGGTCTCCAACTTTACCTGGCGATAAACTTCCAGTCCGTGAATTGCATGCATTTGAAGGGGATGCATCTGATTTGTTATGGCCCTCACTTGCAAAGCAAGTCATCCCAAGAGATGCTGAAATTATTGATAGACGAACAGTTTTAGTGGGTAATCGTTTATATTCCAGTGTTTATATTGACTTGTTTCCGAAAGATATCCGATCGTTTGTGACGCTATTTTCTCGTATTTTACCAACACATATCCCGTGGCGAATTTCATTTTTAATTGAGAGCGAAGGTTTAACAACGATTAAATTAAAAGGCTTACTTGCAGCGGTTTTAAGCTTTTCATCGGCAGAAAATCGCTTAATCAGTGATTCAGTCAATTTGCTAAAATATTTACAACTCAATACAGACGAAGCCATTGTTCGTTTACGTGTGGTTGCAGACACCTGGGCACCTGAGGGGCAATTAGCACTGTTGCGCCGTCGCAGCTCAGAGTTAGTTAAAGCGATTCAAGGTTGGGGCTCAACCGATGTGTCAGAGATTTGTGGCGACCCTTTTGCGGGGTTTGTCGCAAATATGTTAGCAACGACAACAGCGAGCCCCGCAGTTGCGACAGTCGCACCGCTAAAAGATGTTGTAACTATGTTGCCGATTACACGTCCGGCATCCCCCTGGAAAACAGGGGCTTTATTGCTGCGTTCTCCTGATGGAAAACTTTGGCCGTTTCAACCCGGCTCAAACCAGCAGACCACTTGGATTGATTTGGTTTATGCCCGTCCAGGTTCGGGTAAGTCGGTTTTATCGAACGCACAAAATTTAGCGCTTTGTATGTCAGGCGGTATTATGCGTTTGCCACGAATTGCAATTATTGATATTGGTCCGTCGAGTAGCGGGCTTATTTCATTGCTTCGCGAAGCCTTGCCTGAAAAGCAGCGGCATTTGGTGGCTTATCATCGTTTGCGCATGTTACCCGAATATTCAATTAATCCGTTTGATACCCAGTTAGGCTCGCGTTATCCAGCCCCATCGGAGCGTTCTTTTTTGGTGAATTTCATGACATTGCTCACCACGCCCTTGGGTACAGAAAAGCCTTATGACGGTATGCCTGATTTAGCAGGCATGGTGGTCGATGAGCTTTATAAAGGCCTTTCAGATGAGAATAACCCGGCGCCTTATTCGCCTGGGGTTGAAGAATTAATCGACGGTATTTTAGAAGAAATTGGATTTGTACAGGATTCAAAATCAACGTGGTGGGAAGTGACTGATGCGTTATTTTCTGCAGGCTTCACGCACGAAGCGCTTTTAGCGCAACGGTATGCGATGCCACTTTTAGCTGATGCTGCCTCTGTTTGTCGCACACCTTCAATTGAAGATTTATATGAAAAAGTAACAGCGCCGACAGGGGAGTCTTTGATTGCTGCATTTTCACGGATGATTTCAGGTGCTGTGCGGGAGTATCCTATTTTGTCTCGTGTGACAGCGTTTGATATAGGAGACGCACGTGTTGTTTCTTTAGATCTCGATGAAGTCGCTAAAAGTGGTGGAGAGGCCGCAGATAGACGCACCTCAGTGATGTATATGCTCGCTCGATATGTGATGGCACGGCATTATTACTTAACCGAAGAAAGCCTCAATAATATACTTGAGCAATATCATGATTATCATTCAAAACGAATTCGTGAAATAAGAGAAGATCCGAAGCGAATTGTTTACGATGAGTTCCATCGTACGGCAAACTCTGCTGCTGTTCGAGAGCAAGTGATTACAGATATGCGGGAAGGCCGAAAATGGAACGTTCAAATTTCACTCTTGTCACAATCGTTAGATGATTTTGATTCAGTGATGGTAGAATTTGCGACCTCTGTTTTTATTATGGATGCAGGGCCCGCACAGACCATTGAGAAAACCAGTAAAATATTTGGATTATCAGAAACTGCAAAAATCGCCTTGCGAACACGCGTACATGGTCCTCGGGAAGGAGGAGGAACGTTTCTTGCACAATTTGCGACAAAGCAAGGGGTGAGTGTTCAGCTATTGACACTAACATTAGGCCCTATTGAGCTTTGGGCATTTAGTACAACAACAGAAGATGCCGCCGTTCGTAATCAGCTCTATCGGCATTTAGGCCCTGCTGAGGCACGACGATTTTTAGCCTTATTGTTTCCGAATGGCTCTATTACCAAAGAGCTCTCAGAGCGTTTAAACAACCTGAAAGAAGAAGGGGGTTTAATCGAAGACGATACGAAAGTCAGCGCGATGGATAGCTTAATCGAAGATATTTTAGTAGCCCATGCCGCAGATCCAAATAGTCGACACTTAGGAAAAGCATCGGGTTAGTGCTTAAGTCAGACTGCAGGCGCCGCAGGATCGCCGTCGGGAGCTGGTGCTGCTGCCTTTTTGGCGTCGTCATGTATTGTTCTTAGGTCAGCCATTTCTCTTTTGAATCTAGTTGTACCCTTGCCTGGAGTTTCTAATTGCGATTCAAGACCGCGAGTGTGACTTGCTAACTGCCCAGAGATATCAGTATCTACTTTAACTGACTGCCCGGATAAGTACATCTCTTCTTCCATTAATTGTTCTTTTGACCAGGCGGCGCCATTCACATTAATTGTAATTTCTTTGGCTTCATAGCCAATTTCTCGCGCGGCCTCATAAGCTTCTCGTGCAAGCATCTTCGCTATTTTAGGGTTGTTATGTTGAATGCTTGTGATAATGGTTTTAGCGCCGGTGTTACGCACGAGTGCTGCTTGGAACAGTAAGTCTGCTTTGGTGTTGTGTCGAGCGTCGTTATAGTAACCAGACTTTCCTGCAAGAGGCAGAACAAAACCAAGCGGGCCCCTGAGTAGTGAGGACCGTGACCATTCTGAGTCATACTTTGGGAAAGTAAGCGAAAAGGTGAGTTGCTTCTCATTAGTCGTAACGGCAACATCCCTGCCTGAAGGGGTGTGAATGCCGCCAGCCGCCTCTATTTTTTTCTCATTTTTTTCTTTAATCGCAGTGTGTAGCTTTTCTATTTTTTGTTGTGCCTCACCGCCCGCTTGCATCATGACGGTATAATCTTTGGGGTAACCTTTGGGAAAAGTGCCTTTTTTGTGCTCCATCGTGACTCTTCTTGAGGCGCATTCTGCTGCTGCGAGCCAGCCAATAAGGTCGCGTTCTCGTCTTGCTGCTTCATGTAAGGCGGTAATGGTCTCAGCAAGATTTTTTTCGAGTGCTTCTTTGGGTTTTTCTAATGCTTTGGTGAGTGCTGTATTAATTGCATTAGATAATTTAACGTTAGGTTTGGGCGCGTCTGCTCCCATGGTGAGAGACGTTTCATCATCAGCTGGCGCACCATCACCACTGGTTAGACTTGTATCAGCGCTCGTATCAGCAGCGACTGGTGTTCGTGGTGCCTCAGGCTTAAGCGCCGATATTTTATCAAATAGTTTCTGTCTTTGTTCACGAGCAAATTCTACAAAAACTTCAGGATGAGTAGCTGCCTTAGCTTGTCCTGGAATGGTTTTGTCAAATAGCTTTGCCTCGTCTAAAATTGCTTGTTGCTCTTTAGCGAACGCTGTTTTGATTCGCTCTATTTCGTCGGGTGGTATTGTTTTTTCTGCGAGTATTTTATCGAGGGCTGTGACTTGTGCCTTACAATATTCATCGATGGGTGCAGCAAAATTATTCTCTGGTTGCAGGCCTAAGGCGCCGGAATATTTTTGAATTATTTTTTCACGAGCTCCTGGCGTTAAATCAGCCATGGCCGATTCATTGTAGACATTTTTCCCGGTTTTTCTAAATAAATTTAGATTATTAGAAAAATTCAGTGAACCGAGAATTCCATGCTTATATGGAGTAGGCTTAGCCATAATTATTATAACCTTTTAGATGGGTTATCTGTATAAAAAGTATACCATAACTTACCATAAAGCAACAGCTGCGTCTCCAAATAATAACTGCGCTTTGTTCTTTACGGCGTCTGATTGCATCGCTTTGATAAATAAATCAAGTTGCTCGCGCTTAGGCGTATTGATTTTAATGACGATAAGATTAGCATACGGTGAAGTTTTATCTTCTCGAATGATTGCATCACGCATGGGATTAAGCCCTGCAGGAATCGCAAAAGTCGTATTAATCACTGCAGCATCTACATCAGGTAAAACACGCGGGAGTTGGGCTGCATCGAGTGTTTTGAATTTTAATTTTTTAGGATTGGCTGTAATATCTTGAACACTCGGTGTGTGGGTTTGCTTTAACGTAATTAAATTTGCTTTGGCCAATAATATAAGTGCGCGCGCTTCGTTACTGGGGTCGTTTGGAATAGCAATTGTTGCATGGTCTCGCAAATCTTGAAGATGTTTGATTTTTTTAGAATACAAACCTGTCGGAAATAAAAACGTGCGAGCAATGGGCTCTAGCGTATACCCATGTGCTTTTTGTGCTGATTCAAGATAAGGCAGGTGCTGATACACATTGGCATCTAAGCTGCCGTCTTGGAGGGCTTCGTTCGGTAGATTATAATCACTAAATTCAATCACGCGAATATCCAGGCCATATTGGTCATGTGCAACGGTTTTAGCTGTTTGAAGCAAATCGGCTTCAGGGCCTGCAATGGTCCCAACAGTGAGCGTATTAGGTGAGGTGGGTTGCTGCTGACAGGCGAGCAAGCTTAAAAACAAAGGCAATAGCAATAATTTAATTAAACGCATGATTTAAATATTTCCTCGAGATAAATAAGTGCTAAGCCTGTCACCTGAGGCTTGAATCAGCTGGACAATCATAACCAAAATTAAAACAGTCGTGATCATAACACTTGCATTAAAACGCTGGTAGCCATAGCGAATCGCTAAGTCCCCCAGCCCACCACCGCCAACGGTACCGGCCATGGCCGAGTAATTCACAAGGGTTGTCGCAGTGACTGTGAGTGCTTGAATCAGTGCGCCCCGTGCTTCTGGGAGCAAGACATGTCGAATAATTTGCCCTGTGGTCGCACCCATGGTGTGTGCGGCTTCAAATAGGCCATTGGGAAGTGTTTGATACGCATTATCAACAAGGCGTGCAAAAAAGGGGGCAGCGCCTAAGGTGAGTGGCACGATGGCTGCATGTAAGCCAATTGACGTGCCAACAATAAAGCGCGTCACAGGAATTAATGCAACCAGTAAAATAATAAACGGGATAGAGCGCGTGAAATTAATAATCCCACCTGTCACGCGATAAAGCAGTGGGTGCGGTTTTACCGTACGGCTAACAAACAAACACGTACCAAGGGGCAGGCCCAAAAGTGCCGCAAAACAGGTGCTTAAAAGCACCATATAAAGCGTTTCACCAGTGGCGATTAAAATATCATAAAGCATCATGGGCGACATAGCCGAGCGTCTCCACTATTAAATCAAAAGGTTCACAATGCTTTAAAAAAGCTTGTAATTGGGTTTTGTTGGCTTCTAGTTCAATCACCACCACACCACAGGTTACACCATCAATTCTATCAATATTTGCGAGTAGTATATTAATATTAATTTTCAATTCACGGCTAATTTTACTCATAATCGGGCCATTAACAGCCTCACCCTGGAAAAAAATTCTCAGCAATGGCTTATGTTCGCTGTTTTGCGTTAAGTTTTTTAATAAGCAAGCAGGCAGCTCCGGGCTTAGTTGCGCACACAAGAGCTGTTTTGCCGGTGTATTGGGTTT
>JASJHH010000131.1:0-3792 GCA_033791145.1 Legionella sp. | reverse complement strand
TGATTGTAACGGACCAATAAAATACCAAGTAAGTGCTTCATCAAAATCATCATCAAGCTTAATTTGTTGAATTTTTTCTATGCTTTCTTGTACATAGTTTTCGCCAAAATGACGTAAGACACACTGATATGCTTGTTTGATCAAGGATACAGGCTTGGTTTTGCTGACGGCCAATAATTGAATGTCATTGGCATTGCGATCAACTTGATTAGCCAACACCGCTATATTTTGTTGCACGTTTAAAATTTTTTTTGAAATATTAGTCATAATATATAAGGTTCTAATAAATATGGATATTACAGAATTGTTAGCTTTTAGTGTAAAGCATAACGCATCAGATCTACACCTTTCTGCGGGAGTTCCGCCGATGATTCGAGTAGATGGTGAAGTGCGTAAGGTAAATGTACCCGCATTAGACCATAAAGAGGTGCATAGTTTAATTTATGACATCATGAATGATAAACAACGTAAGGATTTTGAAGAAGACTTAGAAACCGATTTTTCTTTTGAAATTCCAGAACTTGCGCGTTTTCGTGTGAATGCCTTCAATCAACAACGTGGTGCCGGCGCAGTTTTTCGTACAATTCCAAGTGAAGTACTAACCCTCGATGCTTTAGGCGCGCCTGCCATCTTCAAAAAAATATCAGAATTTCCACGTGGCTTAGTATTAGTGACGGGGCCAACTGGCTCGGGTAAATCAACCACCTTAGCGGCGATGATCGACTATATCAATGATACGCGTCACGAGCATATATTAACCATTGAAGATCCTGTCGAATTTGTTCACCAAACCAAAAAGTCGCTTATAAACCAACGTGAAGTTTTTAAAGATACCCTTGGTTTTGACCGCGCACTAAAAAGTGCATTGCGTGAAGATCCCGATGTTATTCTGGTAGGTGAGATGCGTGATTTAGAAACCATACGTTTAGCGTTAACTGCAGCGGAAACAGGGCACTTAGTATTCGGCACCTTACATACAACCTCGGCAGCCAAAACTATTGACCGTATTGTCGATGTATTCCCTGCTGCAGAAAAAAGTATGGTGCGTTCGATGTTATCGGAGTCATTACGTGCAGTTATTTCACAGACATTATTGAAAAAGAATGGCGGTGGGCGAGTTGCTGCACATGAAATTATGATCGGCATTCCTGCTATTCGTAATTTAGTGCGTGAAGATAAGGTTGCGCAAATGTACTCAGTGATACAAACCGGGAAAATACATGGCATGCAAACGCTGGATCAATGTTTACGTGATTTAGTAAGTCAAGGTGTTGTTTCTCATGAAGATGCAGCACTAAAAGCGGCGGATCCAAAAACATTTTAAAGCGAGGCTAATATGTTAGATAAATTATTAATGCGAGTGCATCAGGAAAAAGCATCGGATTTGTATATCTCAGTCGGTTTACCAGCGACAGTTAAATTAAATGGCAGCTTAGAATCTATATCGGATACTAAATTAACCTCATCTGAGGTGTATCAGCTATTGAATGAAGCAATGGATGAAACACGTTTTGCGAATTTTGAACGCGATAAAGAAGCTAATTTTGCACTATCAGATCATGCAGCAGGGCGTTTTCGAGTCAGTGCCTTTATGCAAAAAGAACAACCCGGCATGGTTATTCGTCGTATTGAAGCTAAGATCCCTAGTTTTTCAGAGCTGAGCTTACCGGAGCAATTAAAAGAGGTTAGCCTTGCAAAACGCGGTTTAATTTTATTTGTAGGGGCGACCGGGGCCGGGAAATCGACCACACAAGCAGCAATGCTTGGCTACCGCAATCGCAATTCATCAGGGCATATTTTAACCATTGAAGATCCTATTGAGTTTATTCATGAACATGAAAAGTCAGTAGTGACGCAAAGGGAAGTGGGCATAGATACCGAATCCTTTGAGTTAGGATTAAAAAATGCGTTACGCCAAGCGCCGGATGTTATTTTAATTGGTGAAATTCGTAGCCAAGAAACCATGGAGTTTGCGTTATCATTTTCTGAAACCGGTCATTTATGCATGGCGACATTGCATGCAAATAATGCCAATCAGGCACTCGATCGCATTATGCACTTAGTTCCCCCTGAGCGACATCGTCAGTTCTTATTTGATTTGTCGGTGAATCTTCGCGCAGTGGTTGCACAGCAGTTGATTCCGACTATTGATGGCAAGCAAAGACGCGCCGCTTTTGAAATTTTGTATACTACGCCTCTAATTGCAGAAACTATCCGTAATGGCGATTTGCATGAACTTAAAGGAATAATGTCTTCATCAACAGAACATGGCATGCAAACCTTTGATCAGGCATTATTTAAGTTATATGAAGACGGACTTATTGGTTATACTGAAGCCTTAGCCCATGCTGATTCGGCAAATGATGTCAGATTAATGATAAAACTACATTCGAAAAAACCTAAAGATAACTTAACGGTTGGTAGTTTTGATAGTGTCACTATCGATATCTAATTTGCTTTGATCTTGGTAACCACTCAGCACCTATTAAAATTTGTGGTTTTTTTAAAAAGAGACTGTAAATACTCAAGGCTAAGCTATTTATGCTTAGTTCAAGGCAAAAAAGCGCAGTTTAGTGGTTTAAATACTACGTACATCCTGTACTTCGCTCGTTGAGCCATCCTGTGGATGTTCAAATTCATTCCTGATGAATTTGTGAGCATTTTTCAACGATGACAAATATGTCTGGAACATATTTGAATGGCTTTAGCCAGTCGTGAAACGATGAAGTACATGGATGTACCTCATAAATAAGCTTAAATTGCGACGATTTGAGTAGTTACTATTATGTAAATAAAAGCGACCTAGCGTCGCTTTTTTATTGTAAGGAATAAGAATGTTAGTTGTACTTTCCCCAGCAAAAACGCTTGATTTTGAAACCCCTGCACCGGTTGAAAAATTTTCACAGGCTACGTTACTTGAAGAAAGCCAAATATTGATTAATCGCTGTAAAAAATTGGCCATGCAAGATATCGCTTCACTGATGAAAGTGAGCGATAAAATTGCGGGATTAAACGTGGCGCGCTTTAGCGAATGGCAGGTGCCATTTTCATTAGATAATGCCAAGCAGGCAATATTCGCCTTTCAGGGCGATGTTTATACTGGATTACAGGCGGAGACATTAAGCGAAGAAAATATAAATTATGCACAACAGCATTTATGCATGCTGTCGGGTTTATATGGGGTATTAAAACCATTAGATTTAATGCAGCCTTATCGTTTAGAAATGGGCACAAAACTAGATAACCAACGTGGCGCTAACTTATATCAATTTTGGGGAGACTTAGTAACAGAAACTCTCAATAAAGCCTTGTCTGCACAAGGGGATAAGTTACTGATTAATTTAGCTTCAAATGAATATTTCAAATCAGTCAAAAAGAAACAATTACAAGGTCAGATCATTACGCCTGTATTTAAAGATCAAAAAAATGGTCAATATAAGGTAATAAGCTTTTACGCTAAAAAAGCACGCGGCTTAATGGCACGTTATATTGTTGAACAAGAAGTGACTGAGTTAGATAAATTAAAACAGTTTGATAGTGCAGGTTATTATTTTGTTAGCGAACAATCGACAGAGACTGAGTTAATGTTTTATCGAGATGAAATGTAAGTTATGAGTTGCGAGCTACGAGCTACGAGTCGAGAGCTACGAAGCCCGAAGCCCGCAGCTCGAAGCTCGAAGCCCAAAGCTCGCAGCCCAAAGCTCGCAGCCCAAAGCTCGCAGCTCGCAGCTCAAAACTCGCAGCTCAAAACTCGCAGCCCAAAGCTCGCAGCTCGCAGCTCAAAGCTCGCAG
>JASJHH010000130.1:0-3210 GCA_033791145.1 Legionella sp. | reverse complement strand
GACCGGAAGTACAAGAGACTGGCACCATATTAGTGTTGTCTCCTTAAATCCAGATAAAAAGAATAAACAGCCATCCTTTGATAACAAATACAAAGAGGCTGCTTAGTAATTAGATCCGACAACTTCCTTGACACTTACCGTTAGCCATCACAACGGGTTCACATTGCAATCGTGCTTATATGCAAGCATTCACCGAACTGGCTCGTGAATACAACCTATATTATAGCCACTCACTCACGCTTCAAGAAGAAGCTGTTTTAGCTGCACAGGCAGTTCGAGAAGAAACTTTTAGAACCTACTACCATGAAGTTGCCCCCAAATTGAAAAAAGACAGTCTAATGTTTAAGTATCTATGCAAAGACACCAATGATTATCATACGTATGAATTTTTTGTGAGCATACTTGGCACTAATTTTTATCTCATGAATATGACCACAACAATAGGTTTTCGAACCATTTTCGATGTGTTAATAGACTGGATGTGGTCCAAAATGCTACTTTCAAGAGCTCAGGCTTTCTCAGATTACTATTCTAAAGATGAGCAGGTAAAACAAGCCGTCAATCCAGAGAAAAAATTATATCCTATCTTAAAGCGCTGGTGCCAGGCGCATAATATTGATATCGAGCAGTTAAATGATGAGCTCAGCCCTAAATATACAGCAAAAGATTTAGAGGTTTATGCCGAACTCATGTTACTCGATTTAAATATTTGCGCTTTAAAAGCGCCTTATAAGATTCCTAAAACACAACCCACATTTTTCCAGCCCCAAACAGAACCACTTGAAAATCAGGGCGAACCAGTGTCATACTCCGCCAACGTTAAATATCCCGTTTGATTCCTGTTTATTATGACCCCCATTAGATGTGCCGTTATCGGCGTTGGTTACTTAGGTCGATTTCACGCCCAAAAAATTCAAATGCTTAAAGAAGCCGAGTTAGTTGCTGTATGCGATACAAATCAGGCCATGTGTGACGCCGCCGCAAAAGAATTTAATGTCCCGGCTTATCAAGACTATCACGCGCTATTTGGACACGTTGATGCTGTTTGTATTGCGGCCACCACACGTGCGCATTTTAATATTGCTAAGGCATGCCTAACTAACGGCATTCATGTGCTCATTGAAAAACCAATTACCGAAACGGTCGAAGAAGCTGAGACACTGATTCAACTCGCTAAAAAACATCATGCCAAACTTCAAGTCGGTCATCTGGAGCGGTTTAATGCAGCACGATTAGCACTTGATGAGCATCTTGAAAAACCTTTATTTATTGAATCAAACCGCTTAGCACCGTTTAATCCACGAGGCACTGATGTTAACGTTGTGCTTGATTTAATGATCCATGACATTGATATTATTCAAACTATTGTACACTCGCCGATTAAATCACTCGAAGCACACGGCGCACCTGTGTTATCCCCTTCTGTTGATATTGCCAATGCGCGTATTACCTTTGAAAATCATTGTATTGCAAATGTAACAGCAAGCAGGGTTAGCTTTAAAAGCGAACGAAAAACCCGTATTTTCCAAAAAAACAGTTATATTTCTATCGATTATCAAGAAAAAAAGCTGGCTGTATTTACCAAAGGCGATGGCGAAATGTTTCCTGGCATTCCAGATGTAGCCCGTCATCAATCTGTGTTTGAAAAAGGCGATGCATTGCTCGAAGAAATTAAAGCATTCATCAGCTGCATTAAAAATAATACAAATCCATTAGTAACCGGTGAAGAAGGCAAAGCGGCACTTTCAACTGCTGCTAAAATTTCAGATTTGATTCATCATAATTTGACGGAACGACATGCCGAAGCAAATGCCTAAACATGTCGTGATTATTGCAGGAGAAGCCTCAGGCGACTTGCATGCAGCAACACTTGTTCGCGCATTAAAGCTATCTGCTCCCAATACGAAATTTAGTGGCATCGGCGGACAACACATGCAAACTGCAGGCGTTGAGCTTATCAGTGATTTAGCGCGCTTTGGTGTGACTGGTATTATTGAAGTACTTCAGCACTTTAAAGTTATTAAGCGCGCTTACAGGGCTATTCAAGCGCATTTAAAACAAACCAAACCTGATTTACTTATTTTGGTTGATTATCCAGGATTTAATTTGCGATTAGCTGATTATGCTAAAAAGCATTTAGGCTTAAAAATCATTTATTACATCAGCCCGCAACTCTGGGCTTGGAAACCAGGACGTATTAAACGCATTCAAGCCTCGGTTGATCATATGGCCGTTATTTTTCCCTTTGAGAAAAAAATATACGAAACAGCAGGCGTACCTGTTTCGTTTGTTGGGCATCCGCTGATGCAAAATCAAAACCAGAATATAAAAATAAGCACGCCTCCATCACGTAGCAGCTTTGGCTTACCTAAAAATAAACCCATCCTTGCTATGCTGCCAGGCAGTCGCATCAACGAGATAGAGCGCCACATGCCGGTTTTTTATCAAACCGCGCTAAAATTAATTAAAATTTATCCTGATTTACACATTGTGATTCCTGTTGCAAACACACTCACGCCTGAGTATCTCAAGCGCTTTTGGTTATCCAAGAAAATTCCCTGCATATTAATTCAAAACCAAAAAGCAACGGACATTGCACGCATCAGTGATGCTATTGTCGTCGCCTCAGGCACTGCGTCACTTGAATGTGCATTACTCGAAAAACCGATGTGTATTATCTATAAAGTAGGCCTTGTAAGTTACCTTGCTGCCGTCTTTTTTTTACGTATTCAATATATTGGGTTATGTAATTTGCTCATGAATCAAATGACGGTTCCTGAACTATTACAATATGATTTTAATCCTGATGAACTCACAGAAGTACTTGTGAAATTACTTGATCAAAACACTAATCCTCTTAAAATAGCTATCCAAACAGGCTTAAAGTCACTCAAACAAAGCCTTTCTACAGAGCAGGCCGACTGTTCACTCCCCGATTTGATTCTCTCTGAACTTAACCGAGAAAAAAAACCGCTCTAATGTCAGAGAATGGCCTAGATTAACAATTAAGTTTCATGTACTATAAAAACGCGTTTTAGAATTCGCTTGAACGTCTGAGAACAGCAGTGATTTAATCAAGAAATAAGGAAGTTACGATGAACGTTACTGAACCTAGTACAACAACTAACGTCGCTACACAAGAACAAGGCTTACAAGATTTGGTTTATCAACTGGTTAACCGATTTCTTATTGAAAACAAAAACAAACCTA
>JASJHH010000129.1:0-8815 GCA_033791145.1 Legionella sp. | reverse complement strand
TGACGGGCAGTGAATTAGTTTTAGATGGCGGTATTTTAGCCGGTAGTGCAGCAAGGCCCGGGAAATAACATGAAGAAAATCAACCAGGAGATGAATCATGAGTAAATCAAAATTACAAAAACCAATGTAAATGCTTGCTTTTGGCGCATTTCTGGCGGTCTCATACAGCGTACTTGCTAAGGATAATACCTGCTCTCAGAATAAAATTACCACCGCCTCATGTGACAGTACGCTATTTCCTAATCCGACCATAATCACTTTTCATAATAAGGATAAAACAACGCAACATGTACACACACAAAAAGCGTCGGGCAAGTGGACGGACGAACATATCGTGTACCGGCATGTTACGAAATATTGCTGCGCCAACATAGGAAGTAAGTGGAAGTCGCAGCCATACGGAACCTCTAAACATCATAAGAAAAAAACAGTTACTGAGAGTGAAGGGACTATCTACCTTACGGATTAATAAAGTGTGTGCGGCGACATGCCGCACCGCGATAACGTTTTTTGTCATGTACACACATTATTTTTATGATAAACTTTTGTTATCTTAAATTTTAGTATGTGCATCTAAAGGCCCAAATTATTATGTTGGAAAGTGACCGTTTAATTAGCTTGGATGCACAGCCTGAAGAAGTTGTTTTTGATAAAGCCATTCGGCCACTGAGTTTAGATGAATATGTTGGGCAAGACGATGTGCGTTCACAAATGCGTGTGTTTATTGATGCAGCACGTAAGCGCAAAGAAGCACTTGATCATACTTTAATTTTTGGGCCGCCTGGCCTTGGAAAAACAACCCTTGCGAATATTATTTCTCATGAACTCGGTGTGAGTTTACGTCAAACCTCAGGCCCTGTTTTAGAGCGTGCAGGGGATGTTGCTGCTATTTTAACAAACCTTCAAGAAAACGATGTGCTATTTATTGATGAAATTCATCGATTAAGTTCTGTAATTGAAGAAATTTTGTATCCGGCCATGGAAGATTACAAACTAGATATTATGATAGGCGAGGGGCCGTCAGCGCGGTCTATTAAATTAGACTTGCCTCCGTTTACACTCGTGGGTGCGACAACCCGTGCAGGCGCTTTAACTTCACCGCTTAGAGACAGATTTGGGATTGTACAACGCTTAGAATTTTATAGCATTGAAGCATTAACCTCTATTGTAAAACGCTCAGCAGATTTACAGCAATTAAAAACAGAGCCTGAAGGCGTATTTGAAATTGCAAGGCGTGCACGTGGCACACCACGTATTGCGAACAGGCTACTTCGCCGTGTGCGAGATTATGCTGAAGTCACAGGGGACGGCGTAATTACTCAAAAAATCGCAGCATTTGCCCTAGAAAAATTAAAAGTAGATGAACATGGGTTTGATCTCATGGATAAAAAATTATTATTAGCGGTGATTGAGCGCTTTGCTGGTGGGCCTGTTGGGGTTGAGAGTATGGCAGCTGCCATTGGTGAAGAAAGAACAACGATTGAAGATGTGATTGAGCCGTATTTAATTCAGCAAGGTTTTTTAATGCGAACACCCAGAGGGCGTACAGCAACGCCTTTGGCGTATCAGCATTTTGGCATGCCTGTGATTGAGGCAGCAAGTTAAATTTAACTAAATAATAAGAGGTAAGTTATTTATGCAAGACGCAACGATATTCAGTTATTTTATTGGCGCCGGTGGCGTTGTCAAAGCCGTGATGTTTATTTTACTGATGGCGTCAGTTGTATCTTGGGCTTTAATTTTTCAGCGTGGTTGGTATTTTAAGCAAAAAAGTGCTGATTACGATAGCTTTAAAGCCAAGTTTTTTGGTTGTTCTGATTTAAATGCTTTATATACAGAAGTGGATAATAATCTTGAAAGCCGAACAGGGCTTGCTGCTATTTTTCATGCGGGATACAAAGCGTTTTCACAAGGCCAAACAGATGAAGCGATTCAACGCATGATGCAAATTCGTCATGCCAAAGAAGAAGAAGTGCTTGAAGCGCATTTGCCTTGGTTTGCGTCCGTTGGTTCGATTGCACCTTATGTTGGGTTATTCGGAACAGTGTGGGGCATTATGACCTCGTTCCAAGCATTAGGGCATGCAAATCAGGCAACGATTGCAATGGTTGCGCCTGGTATATCAGAAGCATTGGTTGCAACGGCTTTGGGCTTATTTACAGCGATTCCAGCTGGGATTGCATTTAATCGCTATGGCACACGTGCCTCACGCATGCTTGGTAGATATGATGTTTTTCAAGAAGAATTATTGGCTTTAATTCAACAAACGCAGCAAAAAAAGGTATCTGAAAAATGATATTAAGCTTACGCCAAAAAAAACGCATGCGCGATAAAAAAGGCCCGATGGCAGACATCAACGTGGTGCCTTATATTGATGTGATGTTGGTATTACTGGTTATTTTTATGATAACCGCACCGATGCTAACACAAGGCGTTGCGGTTGAATTGCCAAAGGCTATGAGTGAATCGCTTAAAACAAGTAATCGTGAACCGATTATTGTGTCGGTTGATAAAGCAGGCCTTTATTTTTTAAATATTAGTAGTGCGCCGAACATGCCACTTGAGTCGCATGCCTTAATGGTACGTGTGGCTGCTGAGATTGAAATGGCACGCGAAGCCAAAACGCCTTTACATGTTTTAGTGAAAGGGGATACAGGTGTACCGTATGGTAAAGTCGTGCAAGCCATGGCGCTTTTAAAACAAGCAGGGGCTGAACAAGTGGGCTTATTAACTGATACACCACCTGACGCGACAGGAGGAGCAAGCGCATGATACTAAATCGCACGTATCAAATGGCATTGTTTGCCGCTGTGTTATTGCATGTTAGTTTAGCATTAGCCTTTATGATTCATCCTAAAAACACACATCCTGTGATGCAACGCGAAGCACGACAAGCAACACAAGCACCTGCATCAAGCTCAGACAAACCGATTGAAATTGTCAAAGCCGTGACTGTAAATACCAAAGAAGTCACAGCGATAGTTAAACAATTAAAAGCTGATCGCGCAGCAAAAGAAAAAGCAGTACAAAAACAGCATCAAAAGCTAGCCGCTGAAGCGAGCGCTTTAAAATCGCGTCGTATTCGAGAGCAGCGAAAGCTAGATGAATTACGCAGAGAAAACGCACGTGCAGCCAAAAAATCTAAAGAAGCTGCTGAAGCTGAAAAAAAACGCATTAAAGACGTACAAAAGCAAAAGTTAATCGAAGTCAAAAAATTGGATGAACTTAAAAAAGAGCAATTGGCACTTAAAAAACAACAATCAGAAGAAAAAGCACGGCTTGATGCTGAAAACAGAGCGCGTATTTCAGGCGTGGTTGATAAATATAAAGCGCGAATTTTAGGCGCGATTAGCCAAGAGTGGATTGTACCGGATCAAGTGAATACGGCTTTATCGAGCCGCTTTAAAATTCAACTCGCACCGAATGGCACAGTGCTTGATGTACAGCTCACACGCAGTAGTGGTGATCCTGTATTAGACCGCTCAGCACAAGCGGCGATTTATAAAGCATCGCCATTGCCTGTTCCGGGTGAGCCTGGATTATTTAATTTATTTCGTGAAATCAGTCTGACTGTAAAACCTGAACATGTGAGAGGATAAAACCAGATGATACGTTTATTATTAACAGCACTGCTGATGGTATCAAGCAGCGCGTTTGCACTCGATTTAGAATTAACCGAAGGCGTGAATAAAGCCTTTCCAATAGGGATTGATGGTTTTGGTCATCAGAAAGAAGCCCAGGAATTAACAGCCGTAATTGAAGGGGATTTACGTTTATCAGGGCAGTTTAAACTCATCCCTGCACCGCGTTTTTCGGATGGAAAAACCCCGTTTGATTTATGGCAGCAAGTGGGCGTAGACAGTGTATTATCAGGAAGCATCAAGCGCTTAGATGATGGGCGTTATGCTATACATGTTGAGCTGTCAGATGTTGCAGTCAAAGGGCGCGCGTTAATTTCAAAAGATTATCAAGTAAGTGCTGGCGAGTTACATGCATTAGCACATCATGTGAGTGATGAGGTGTATCAAACACTCACAGGTGTTAGAGGCATTTTTTCAACACGTATTGCTTATGTCTTTGTAAAACAGGATAGAAACAAACGAACGTACACACTTGAAATAGCAGACGTTGATGGTAAAAACCCACATGCATTGGTGACCTCAACTGCACCGTTGATGTCGCCTGCCTGGTCGCCTGATGGTCAACAAATTGCTTATGTGTCGTTTGAGAAAAAGCGTGCGCAAGTGTTTATTATTTCTGTTGAAACGGCAAAAAGACGATTAGTATCTGATTTTGAAGGGATTAATGGCGCACCTGCTTGGTCGCCAGATGGTAAGCATTTAACGATTGTGCTTTCAAAAAGTGGTGCACCTAAGTTGTATCAAGTGGATTTAAGCTCAGGCGCCATGAAGCAACTCACCTTTGGTGGGTCTATTGATACAGAACCTCGTTATGCCGCCGATGGCCGCTCGCTCGTGTTTACCTCAGGGCGTGGTGGGAGTCCACAAGTATATCGCTTAGATTTAGCTGATGGTTCTGTGAGTCGCGTCACGTTTGAGGGGGGGTATAATGCGCGTCCGTCTTATACGCCAGATCAAAAACAAATCGTATTATTGCACCGCGGTGAAGAAAAGCAGTTTAATATTGCGACACAAATATTAAAAACAGGCGAGCTTGAAGTTTTAACGGGTTCAGACGCGGATGAATCGCCATCTGTGGCACCAAATGGCCGCTTTGTGATTTATGCAACACATTATGACGGACGAGGCATGCTCGGTTTTGTATCGTTAGATGGCCTGGTCAAAACGCTTTATCCAGCTCGTGATGGTGACATTCAAGAACCTGCGTGGTCACCTTATTTTGGGTAGGCTTTAGAATAAACAGCATACGAAAAAAGCAAAACCATCACACTTGCAATCACATCGAGAATATAGTGCCATCCAAGCAAAACGCATGAGAACGTGACTGCAATATTCAGTGTTAAAATAACCATAAAGGCCAGTGGCCAGTCACGTACCATAAAAGCACAAAGCCATGCCCAAATCACATGAAACGAAGGAAAGGCAATCATCCCGCCTTCAAGCGTTGTGGGTTTGATGTGCGCATGTATTTGATGAAATTTAAGACCTGTTGCGTGTTGTGCCTCGGTAAAATAAGGGCTTTCAAGGATGCTTGCAGGGGCTGTGGTGGGAAAAAAATAATAAAACGTATAGCCAATGAATGCCGTGAGTAAAAGCAAAAAATAATATTCATGTAAACGTTCAAATTGTCCAAATAAAATAAGCACCAAAGGCAAATAGGCCATTTGAAGTGGAATAGAGTCATAAGCCACTTCCATGCTGTGATAAAGCATCGGGTGGGTTGCGCTCCAATGCATAAGTGCCGTGAGATCAAGATGCATCCACTGACTTCCATTTAAAATAGATTGGTCGATGGGCTTAAAAGGCGTGTATTGAATGGCTGTACTTCCAATCGCAATCACTGCCATCACTAAAAAAAGATAGAGTACTTCACGTGTTTTTTTTGCGGCTCGGCTATGCTGGCCCAACAAAAGACAAACGCCCATATAAATTAGACATAAAATCAAAAAGCCCCAAGGGGCTTTTTCTGGGTAATAAGTATTACCCGGATAATGAAAATAGGTGTTATTAATATACAGAGCAATACTTGAGCAGGTTAGAAAGATAAAAATAATGCTGATCAAGTGACGGTGGTGAGTGAATAAATAACGCGCCAATATCACACAGTACTACTTTCTTCTTCTTGTTTTTTGATAGCAAGATAAACTTCTTCACGGTGGACTTTAATACTACGTGGTGCGTCAACACCAAATTTAATATGGCCATGTTCCTGTGTTTTAAAAGCAACAACACGAACGAGTTCATTATTGACGGTCAGCATGACGGGCTCTTCAAAATCGACTGTTACAATTTCCATCGAAAACCTCTTTATTTTTTAATAAGTTATAACTTTTTTTCTTAGTAAATGCAATTGAAATTTCAAAAACAAATGCTTTCGTGTACGATAAATTAACTGCTTTTAAAAAGGATACTCATGATTCCAGTGATGGTTGCAGGTGCCGGTAAAATCGGTCGTTTAATTGCTTGTCTTTTAGCTGATACAAAAGACTATCAAGTTTATTTAAGTGACTGTGATTTTGATGCAGCAGATACAAAAGCATTGCTTGCTGAAATACAAGAGATAAAAACGCTTGTCTTAGACATGAAAGATGTTAAAGCACTTGAAGCAGCACTTAAAAAACATCAAATTACAGCGCTGATATCAAGTTTACCTTATTTTTTAAATCCACCGGTTGCAACGGCTGCTAAAGCCGCAGGCGCACATTATTTGGATTTAACTGAAGATATAGCAGTCGCTGAAAAAATTAAGGCACTTGCTGTTGGGGCAAGCACGGTATTTGTGCCACAGTGTGGGATGGCACCCGGATTTGTAAGTATGGTCGCACACAGCTTAATACAGCAATTTGATATTTGCCATGAGGCAAAGCTACGTGTAGGCGCCTTGCCACAACAAACCAGTAATGCGCTGCATTATTCACTCACCTGGTCTACAGATGGCTTAATTAACGAATGTGGCGAAGCATGTGCAGGCATTGAAAATGGGAAGCCTGTATTATTTACGCCGTTAGAAGGCCTTGAGTCGATTCAAATTGATGGGGATGCGTACGAGGCCTTTCATACCTCTGGCGGCTTAGGTGGATTAGGCGTTTTATACGCAGGGAAAATAAAAAAACTCACCTATAAAACCATTCGATACCCAGGGCATTGTGAAAAAATGAAATTTTTAATGCAAACGCTTAAACTAAATGAAGATCGTGACACACTCAAAAAAATATTAGAGCGCGCCATTCCTCAAACCACGCAAGACATGGTACTGGTTTATGTGTCAGTAGAAGGCATCAAAAACGGTGAGTTAATCGAAGAAAGTTATGTTAAAAAAATATACCCTAAAATAATAAGAGGCATTGAATGGTCTGCGATTCAATTAAGCACGGCATCTGCTGTTTGTGCCGTATTAGAACAAGTTTTAGCTGAAGATGATAAATTGCATGGCTTGGTGTTACAAGAGCATTTTAAATTGGACAATATTTTAAGCAATCGTTTTGGTCGTTTTTATACATAAGGTAAAATATGATTAAAAAACAAAAAGCATGGCTGTTTGAAGCGATTAATCCTGGCGCATACAGTGGTTATGACTGGGTTGGAAAAATAAAAAAATCAGATTTAATTACCTCATATAATCCGGCTACCGAAGCAAAAATCGCCGAAATATCAGGATGTACTTCAGATGATTATGAGCAAATCATACAGCGCGCCGAAAAAGCATTTTTGGCGTGGCGTAAAATACCAGCGCCCGAAAGAGGCGATATCATACGACAAATCGGCGAGCAATTACGCGCGCATAAAGATAGCTTAGGCAGTTTAGTCTCTCTTGAAATGGGCAAATCAAAGCAAGAAGGCGATGGTGAAGTGCAAGAAATGATAGATATGGCAGATTTTGCCGTAGGTCAATCACGCATGCTCTATGGTAAAACCATGCACTCAGAGCGGCCCCAGCATAGATTATATGAACAATGGCATCCGCTCGGTGTGATAGGTGTGATATCAGCATTTAATTTTCCGGTGGCTGTATGGGCATGGAATGCGTTTATCGGTGCGATTTGTGGCAATAGCATCATCTGGAAGCCATCTAGCCAAACCGCTTTGTGTGCGATTGCCGTGCATAATATCTGCTCTGAAGTGTTAAAAGCCAATCAAGCGCCCGCTATTTTTTCGTTGATGATTCCAGATACGCATGAGATTGCAGAAAAATTATTAGATGATAAACGTGTGCCACTGATTTCATTTACCGGCTCAACAGCAGTTGGAAAAAAAGTGGCCGCACGTGTTGCAGCACGCCTAGGCCGTAGCATTTTAGAATTAGGTGGCAATAATGCAATGATTATTGATGCGTCAGCTCATTTAGACCAAGCGATTCCGGCCATTGTATTTGGTGCAGTCGGTACAGCAGGCCAGCGTTGTACAACCACGCGACGCGTGTTTGTGCATGAGAAAATATATGAAACCGTATGCACGCGTTTAAAAAAATCATATGCACAAATTACCATAGGTGATCCATTAGATATAAAAAACTTAATGGGGCCTTTAACTAATCAAGCTGCAGTTAGCGCTTACGAAGCAGCATTAAAAATAATTAAAGCATCAAGCGGTCAAATTATTTTTGGAGGTTCGGTATTAGATAAGCCAGGATTTTTTGTTGAACCTACTTTAGTTATAGGTCTTGAGCATACCCATGCTTTATTGCAACAAGAAACTTTTGCGCCGATTTTATATCTCATGCCGTTTCAAGATTTAAGCCAAGCCATTGCCATGCAAAATGCGGTACCACAAGGGTTATCTTCGGCGTTATTTACCGAAAACTTTAAGCATGCAGAGCAGTATTTAAGTGCATGTGGGAGTGATTGCGGGATTAGTAATATTAATTTAGGCACCTCAGGCGCTGAAATTGGCGGTGCTTTTGGTGGCGAGAAAGAAACAGGCGGCGGACGTGAGTCAGGCTCTGATGCCTGGAAAGGCTATATGCGTCGCCAGACCAATACACTCAATTGGGGTGATGCATTGCCCCTTGCGCAGGGGATTGAATTTGAGGTTTAAGTTTAGGCGTGTTGACAATTGGGCTGCAGCTCTCGTCCTGCCGCCTACGCCCGCGGCTTGTCCGCGGGGTCCATAATTTATTCTTTCTAAAATTTTCGTAACTCCCCACGTCATCCCGAGCGCAGCGAGGGATCTCCTGA
>JASJHH010000128.1:0-6476 GCA_033791145.1 Legionella sp. | reverse complement strand
GCTAAGTGGTATCTTATCCGATGTTGGTGCTGATACGGATGATAAGCATATTTATGTGCTGAGCAAAAAAATAGTACCGAATCCTGACTTCTCCGAAACGCTAACTGGTTTTATTGCTATCGTATGGCGATTTAAAGAAATAGCCGCAGCCCTTGTGGTTGCAGGCATTGTTCTTGCCTTAATTGGTGCTGCCGTTGGTTCTCCCACGACAATAGCCGTAGGTGTTGGGGTAGCAATAGACGCTGGTTTGCCATTAGTCGCTGGGTTCTTTTTATCTAAAAAAAATGAGCCATCCAATCATGTCGATGACAATACGCCGTCCAAAAGCGCGAGCATTTGATGCTGTAATTTTCAACAAACCAAAGATGTGCTTCAAAATTAAATTAATTGATTTAATATAATTCTAAAAAATGTTACCATACGTTTTATTTTTCAACTCTATTGATGTGATCCCGTGAATAATACCGAATTTTCTGCTTTATCATTGCGTAACGAGTTATTAACTAACTTGTTATCTTTAAATTTCAACCAAATGACCCCAATACAAGCGCAAAGCCTGCCGCTCATGCTAAAAGGCTTAGACGTTATTGCACAAGCCAAAACAGGCAGTGGAAAAACAGCAGCTTTTGGTTTAATCGCATTAAATAATTTAAATCTAGCGCGTCATTCCGTCCAAGCTTTAATATTATGCCCTACACGTGAATTAGCAGAACAAGTGACGCAAGCATTACGACGTCTTGCACGTCTTTTACCTAATGTAAAAATACTCAACCTTTCGGGTGGCATACCCATGAGGCCTCAACTTGATTCACTCAAACACGGCGCTCATATTATTGTAGGCACACCAGGGCGCGTACAAAAACACTTAGACCTCGAATCTTTATCATTAAAACACTTACAAACATTGGTTTTAGATGAAGCAGATAGAATGCTGGATATGGGCTTTGAAGAAGCAATCAAACACGTTATTTCTTTTTGCCCTAAACAACGACAAACGTTGTTGTTTTCCGCAACATACCCAGAAGAAATCAGTCAACTTGCGGATGCATTCATGCGTACACCAACACGCGTGGCAATAGAAGAAGCTCCAAATAAATTAGATATTACGCAAGCATTTTATGAAGTATCCAGTCAAACCGATAAATTAGCTGTATTAAAAGCACTTTTATATCACCATCAGTCAGCATCAACCCTTATTTTTTGCAATACAAAAGATCAAACCATGCACTTATCAGCGCGTTTAACCAAAGAAGGCTTTAGTGCGATTCCACTGAATGGAGACATGGAACAAGCCGCACGTGATTTAGCAATGATTCGCTTTTCTAACCATAGTTGTCCAATTTTGGTGGCTACCGATGTTGCAGCTCGCGGGTTAGATATTAAAGCGTTATCTGCCGTCATTAACTACGATCTTGCGTTTGACGATGATGTGCATACGCATCGAATCGGACGTACTGGTCGTGCAGGCCAAGAAGGCATTGCTTTAACTTTAACAACACCTGCAGACGCTGAGCGACTGTGTGTAATGGAGAACAATTCACGTCTTACGATACCTTGGGCTGATATTAGCGCATTAGATACAAGCAATACGACGATTAATAAGCCCGAGATGGTGACATTATGTTTTACGGCAGGACGAAAAAATAAAATCAGACCCGGCGACCTATTAGGTGCCTTAATCAAAGATGCAGGCTTAACTGCTGATGATATTGGAAAAATTGATATTTCAACACATCATTCCTATGTTGCTATTCAGCGTATCCAGCTCAATAAAGCCTATGCTTTTATAAAAAATGGGACATTAAAAGGCCGTAAAGTGAGTATTAAATTAGTTTGAGGTGTGTGTTTTTGAACATTACTAATTTATGATAAGATTAAAAGCACCTCTTTCAGCAAGCTTAAAACATCATGGATTTTTGTCAATCAGGCCTCAATGTCATTGAAACCGAAGGGGCTGCTATTTTAGCCCTGACTCAATCGATTAATACCAATTTTGAAACAGCTTGCCAGCTCTTATTTGCATGCGAAGGCCGTATTATCGTTACCGGTATGGGAAAATCAGGCCATATCGGGAAAAAAATAGCAGCAACCCTTGCAAGCACCGGATCTCCTGCATTTTTTATGCATCCTGCTGAGGCCAGTCATGGTGACTTAGGTATGGTCACTGCCAAAGATATGATTATCGCCATTTCAAATTCAGGCACAACCAATGAAGTTGTGACTTTACTGCCGCAATTAAAACGCCTTGATGTGCCTATTATTAGCCTCACAGGCAACCCTGATTCAACGCTTGCTAAAATTTCAACAGTTCATCTAAATCTTCAAATTGCATCTGAAGCGTGTCCGCTAAATCTTGCACCCACCACAAGCACAACGCTCGCTCTTGTCATGGGTGACGCCCTAGCCATTGCATTACTTAACGCACGTGGCTTTACCGCTGAAGACTTTGCCCATGCACATCCTGGTGGCGCGCTCGGCAAACAATTATTACTCACAGTCGAGGATGTGTGCCAAACAGAAAACGCACCACCACAGGTCAACGAAAACACCTCTATTTATGATGCGCTCGTTGAAATCAATCAAAAAAAACTGGGCATTACCTGTGTGGTCAATGCAAACAACACGCTCACTGGTATTTATACCGATGGTGATGTTCGCCGAACGTTGATGCAATCACATGATATTCATACAACACGCGTTCAAGATGTCATGACACACCCTTGCAAAACCATTTCAAAACAAGCATTGGCGGCAGAAGCGTTAGCACTGATGCAAAAACATAGCATTACATCGCTTGTTATTACCAATACAGAGCATCAGCCAACCGCTATTTTACACATTCACGATTTACTACGCGCAGGAATTATTTAATATGTTAGATGCAAATTTAATTCAAAAAATAAAAAGCATTCAATGCCTGATTTGCGATGTAGACGGCGTTTTAACCAATGGATTTTTATACTTAGATACACAAGGCAATGAATCAAAAGCCTTTCATGTGCATGATGGCATGGGCCTTAAATTTTTAATGGGTGCAGGCATTGAAATTGCAATTATTACCACCACAAGCAATCAAATTATTGATAATCGTATGGCACAATTAGGCGTGCAGCATTTCTTTAAAGGCCAAGTTAATAAGCAAACAGCCTATGATACGTTAAAAGCACGTCTCAATTTACCCGATACGGCTTTTGCTTATATCGGTGATGATTTACCTGACTTACCGCTCATCAAACAAGTCGGATTTGGTGTGGCCGTTGGCGATGCTGTAGATGCTGTCAAAGAAGCTGCTGACTGGCAAACTCAAAAACCCGGCGGTCATGGCGGCGTTCGTGAATTATGCGACCTTATCTTAAAAACACAAAATAAAACCGATGTAGCGCTTGATGCGTATTTAACGGGGTCCATCTAGTTTTATGAATTCAACACGTGCCATCACAACGCTGTTTTCAATTTTATTACTCTTAGCGGGTGCTGCTTGGTTTTTTTTAACGAATACGCCCCAAATAAAACTCATCACACCTGAACATATCCGAGAGCATCGATTTACAGCGCTTGAAGTACAGCAATTTGATAAAACAGGTGTGATTGCATATCACCTAACATCCCCCAATACCTATCATATGCCGAGTGAAGACACGCATCATTTAAATACCCCACATATTCTGGTTACAAAAACAAACCAACCTGCTTGGACTATTCAATCAGAAGAAGCCCTTGTAACGCCGAAAGCTCACGAAATTAAATTACTAAAACACGTCCGTGCGCATCATAGTGCGTATCAAAAGCAAGCAGCAGGTGTCTTTAAAACAGACGCTATTAGTTATTTTCCGAAAAAAAAATGGCTCGAAACACCACATGATATCACCTGGGATCAAGCCGATAATCATTTAGAAGCCACCGGCATGCAAGCGAATTTAATCACGCAACATGTTGAGTTACTCAAAAATATCAAAGGCACTTATAAGCAACTTGAAGATACTTCTTACTTGCACGCGAGCCGTGTCACCACAAAAATGAACAAAAAAAACAAACTCACCCGTGCAGCAGCATTTGGCGTCGCCAATCAAAAAGCACACTTTTGGACAACGGCGGCCGTTGATAAATCTCCATTGCATGCCTATGCTGATACGATTTATTATCATCCACTCAAAAATCAACTCGAGCTTATTGGTCATGCAGAAATCATGCAAGGAAAAAATCAACTCACAGCCCCTCATATTTTATACGATACAAAAGCGAAGCAACTCATCACAACGGCTGAAAACAATCAAAACACGGTCATATTAATTAATCCTGCTGAACATCCAGAGAAGCATTTATGAATGAACTACGTGCAACCCATTTAAAAAAATCGTTTAAGAAAAGAGCCGTTGTGAACGATGTGAGTATTTCGATTAAACGCGGCGAATGCGTAGGTCTCTTAGGCCCCAATGGCGCCGGAAAAACCACCTCTTTTTATCTGATTGTCGGTCTTCAAAAATGTGATGCTGGTAGTATTATTTTAAACAACAAAGACATCACGCGCCTGCCCATACATGAGCGCGCAAAACTCGGCATTGGGTATTTACCACAAGAAGCGTCTATTTTTAGAAAACTTAGCGTCGAAAACAATTTACGCGCTATTTTAGAATGCCGAAGTGATTTAAAAAAAGCAGAGTATGCTGATATCATTGAACGCTTGCTCACTGAATTTCATATTTCACATTTAAGACATAACTTAGGCATGAGTTTATCCGGCGGTGAACGCCGCCGCGTTGAAATTGCCCGCGCACTCGCAACCGATCCTGATTTTATTTTACTCGATGAACCGTTTGCAGGGGTTGACCCGATTTCTGTATTAGATATCAAAAAAATGATCACACATTTGTGTGAACGCAATATCGGCGTTTTAATCACGGACCATAATGTACGAGAAACGTTGGATATTTGCAGTCGTGCTTATATTTTGAACCAAGGCCAAGTGCTTTGTGAAGGCACGCCAGAAGCTATTCTCAAAAACGAACAAGCACGCGCTGTGTACCTTGGCGAGCATTTTGATTTATAAATTGCTTGCTTTACGCACAGCTCTTTACCTTGTAATTGAAATTCACCCGATCTCCGTCTTTGCGAGGAGGGCGTCAGCCCGACGCGGCAATCCATATTTTGAAATTTTCAAATAAAAACCCATGGATTGCCGCACCACTCGTTGCACTCGGGTTCGCAAAGACGGAGATGTGTATTAATTTCTTAGAAAAATATATAGAAGATACAGAGACAAGCCGGGAGCGGAGGAGGTTATCCCTTAACTTAGTGCCATTATGCTATACCTGAGGTGTATTAGATGCATCCTCATCATGATTACCCCTACCCGTCAGTGCTGACAACCCTGCCTTCATCGTATTAAATGCATTTGAAGGTGCGTACATCATGTATAAAAAAGCAGCACCCCCCAGTTGAGCCACTTTTGATGCTTGAGGGTATTGCATTGCAAGATTCGCTCCAGCTTGAAATGCCCGGACACCAGCCTGATTAACATGGCCTACATGAGCTGCCGCTTGAATTATTCTGTCATTTCTAAAATTCTCATGCGCATACTGAAGCGCCGCTCCATTTTGCTGTACTGCAGCCATAACAATTTCTCTGTCTTCTTTTAAATCATCTGGAGCAAATTCAAGTAACAACCCATTCTGCTTCACCGCAGCCATGATAACGCCTCTATCGGCGTTTAAAATATCTGAAGCAAATTTAAATGCTGCCCCATTTTGATTCAGCGCAGCAATAACAATATCTCTATCCATTGTGAAATGCTCTGGAGAAAATTCAAGAGCCAACCCATTCTGCTGTACTGCAGCTAAAACAATATCTTTATCAGCTTTCAAAGTGTCTGAAGCAAATTCAAGTAGCAACCCATCCTGCTGTACTGCAGCCATAAAAAACGTTTTGTCATCCCTTAATTCAGGTGAAGCCGTCCAAAACATATCTCTTCTTGCCTTTATCGCGGCCAGAACAACCTCTCTATCAGCTTTTAAAGCATCTGAAACATATTCAAACGCCGACCCATTACTTGTCACCGCAGCCAGAACAACCTCTTTATCTTCTTTTAATGCGCTTGATGCATATTTAAGAACGTATCCATTTTTTTTCATCGCAACCAGAGCAATCTCTCTGTCAGCTTTTAAAGTATCTGAAGCAGATTCAAACGCATACACCGTCTGCTTTACTGCAGCCATAACAAATGCTTTATCATCTTTTAATACGCTTGATACATATTTAAGACAGCGCCCATTTTTCTTTATCACAGCCAGAGCAAACGCTCTATCACCTCTTAATTCAGGTGAAGCATAGCGGAAGGCTCCCGAATATTTTTTCATAGCGGCCCGAATAAACCCTCTATCATTCTTTAAAACATCTGAAGCATATTTAACGCTTTCTAAATCTGCCTTCATAACATCCAAAACAAACTTTCTATCAGCTTTTAAAGTATCTGAAACATA
>JASJHH010000127.1:0-3281 GCA_033791145.1 Legionella sp. | reverse complement strand
TACTTTGATTTTGATGCCTCACCTTGGCCATCACTTAAAGCCTTCCAAGAGCGTATTGGCTCTCGCCCTGCTGTACAAGAAGCACTTAAGCATGAAGGTTTAGCTTAAGTCTTAAGCAAGTAATCGAGGTGCCTGTAAGGCACCTCGATTATTTCATTACAATTTAACGCAAACATTCCGTGTTTCAGTATAAAACTCTAAGGAATGAACACCACCCTCTCGTCCAATACCTGATTGCTTAGAGCCACCAAAAGCGGTTCTTAAATCACGTAAGAACCAGCTATTAATCCAGGTAATACCCACATCAATTTTGGCAGCCACGCGGTGAGCGCGTGACAAATCCCGTGTCCATACGGTTGTTGATAAACCATATTCTGTATCATTGGCCCAGTTAATCACTTGTTGCTCATCGTCAAATGGCGCAATGTGGCAGCAAGGACCAAAAATTTCTTCCTTCATCACCGTTGCATCTTCTGCAAGCCCTGTCCAAATGGTTGGCTCCACCCAAGCACCCTCTTTTAATTCTTCTGGCATGCTGGGAACGCCACCTCCCGTGACAACTGTTGCGCCTTCCTCAACTGCTTTTGCATAATAAGACAGTACCTTTGCTTGATGCTCATGGCTAATCATTGGGCCAAAATTACAGTTTTCATCATCCGGCCTACCGTGGCGCACTTTTTCGACTTTTTGCTTCAGTGCTTCCACAAATTTATCAAAAATGGGCCGCTCAACATAAACACGCTCCGTGCCTAAGCAAACCTGTCCAGAATTCAAGAATGAGGACTTGTATATCCCATCAACCGCTTTATCAAAATCACTATCTGCAAAGACAATACCCGCATTTTTACCACCCAGCTCAAAGGAAACATCTCGCATCCCCTCCGATGCGGCTTTCATAATGGCCGCTCCTGTAGTCGTTTCACCGGTAAAGGTAATAGCGTCTACCTTTGGATGATGTGTTAAATACTCACCGGCAGAGTCAGGCCCAAAACCGTGAACAACATTAAACACGCCTTTTGGTACGCCTACTTTATTCATGACTTCACCCAATAAAGCAGTGGTTAATGGAGTCTCTTCAGAAGGCTTAACCACCACCGTATTCCCACAAGCCAGCGCAGGCCCTACTTTCCACGTCATTAACAAAAAGGGTGCATTCCAAGGCGACACCACACCAACAACACCTTTTGGTACACGAATAGCATAGTTCAGCGCACCTAAACCATCAGGTGTTGTCGTTTGAAATGACTCATTGGGAACATTCTTAATGACATCAGCAAAAATTTTAAAGTTTGCCGCGCCTCTAGGAATAAACGCATGCGTCATAATACTTTTAGGTTGCCCCGTATCTGCCATTTCCGCTTCTACAAAATCATCAAAACGTCGGGTAATCTCATCGGCAACACCATATAAAATCTCAACGCGTTGCTCCATGGTAAAAGCTCCCCATTCACCATTTAAAGCGGCACGCGCTGCTTGGACTGCACGATCAACATCAACCTTACCCCCTTCAGATACCTGAGCAATAAGGCGCCGGTCAACAGGGGAGCGTTTTTCAAATGATTTACCGTCAACAGCGGATACAAACTCGCCATTTATGAAATGATTAATATGTTGCATATGCCTTCCTTAAATAGTTAACTGAATGATAAAACAATTTATTCTACCGTGGCTAAATACACCACGCATTGATCATCATCAATCATAGTCTTTAAACGACTTAAAATTAATGTCATCAAAACACAAGCTTATCTAAAATAAGCCAATATCTGAGTTTTAATACCTTACTTTAAAGCTTTAAACCCTGCATTATCAAACAACCTGTCGCTCAAATCTAACTAAAGATAGATTTTTTTAAATTTTTGCTAGCGACTATTTTTTAAACTACAATGACTTTAATCAATATTTTATTCTAAAGAAATTAAAAATCACTTTTGGAGAACAGTAACTCATGAATGATGAGGAAAAAAACACGTCTAATTGGTCTATCAATGAGATCAAAAAGTTAGTCAGCGACGAAAAAGGAATTATAGATGCACGCATCTATAATGATGAGGCACTCTATGAACTTGAGCTTGAACGTGTATTCGCTCGTTCATGGATCCTACTTGGACACGAGAGTCATGTTCCTAATACCGGCGACTTCCTAAACACTTATATTGGTGAAGACCCTGTCATTCTAGTGCGACAAAAGGATGCTAGCCTTCGTGTTTTCTTAAACCAGTGCCATCATCGAGGCATGAAATTATCCCGTGATGACGCAGGCAACGCCAAAGCATTTGTTTGCACATACCACGGCTGGGCTCACGACATTTCTGGCCAGTTAATTGATATCCCCTTCGAGAAAGAAGGCCATTGTGAGCCCCTAGACAAATCAGAGTGGAGCCCCTTGCAAGCACGTGTTGAAACCTATCGCGGACTCATTTTTGCAAACTGGGATGAACAAGCACCTTCGTTAGACGAATACCTATCTGACTCAAAACCTTATATCGATGTGATGTTTAACCGGACCGAGGCAGGCACAGAAGCCATCGGCGGCATTCAAAAGTGGGTTATCCCCACCAACTGGAAATTTGCTGCCGAACAATTTTGTAGCGATATGTATCATGCTGCCACTATGTCTCACTTATCTGGTTTTACCGCTGGTTTACCTGAAGAGCTTAACTTGAACGATATTGATATCCCAACTCAAGGCAACCAGTTCCGCGCTAAATGGGGCGGTCATGGCACTGGGTACTATGTAGATCAACCGGGTCTTTTACAAGGCATTATGGGGCCTGTCATTACTGAATATATTACCACCAGCCCGCAGGCCGAGATCGCTTCAAAACGCCTAGGCCCTATGTTTGGTCAACGTATGATGGGGCAACACATGACCATCTTCCCTACTTGCTCTTTTTTGCCGGGCGTTAATACCATCCGTACTTGGCACCCTCGTGGCCCCAATGAAATTGAAGTATGGGCATTTATTGTGGTTGATGCTGATGCACCCGACCATATTAAAGAAGAATTTAGAAAACAAAACATTCGCACCTTTTCTGCCGGCGGTGTTTTTGAACAAGACGATGGTGAAAACTGGATTGAGGTTCAAAAGCTTTTCAGAGGCAATAAAGCTCGAAAAACTAAGCTTAATATGCAAATGGGTTTAGGTGACTCAACTACCGATCACCCCGACTTTCCTGGCCGCATTAGTGGTGTTTACAGTGAAGATGCCGCTCGTGGCATGTATCAGCACTGGTTAAGAATGATGACTGAGCTCAGCTGGGACACCTTAAAACCTTAAC
>JASJHH010000126.1:0-8484 GCA_033791145.1 Legionella sp. | reverse complement strand
AACAGGACTCATCCAGCGTAATATATCACTCGCAGCAGCGACATTGCCTCCTGCATTCAGTGCATTGACCTCCCTCTGATATAAGCCAATTAAATTTTGTTCACTTTCTGTGTCTAAACAATTAGGAAGAATATGAGCCTCAATAGATACAGGTTGAATATTATGCTTTTCGCAAAACGCATTTAATGCTGTAATTGCATTCGATGACAGTAATTTTTCTGCATAAAGTAACTGAATTTCATCATTAGGATTTTTATGGCGCATTCTCACCAAGCGTAATTGATTTTCTTGGTTTAAAAAAACATCTTCGTCTTTACTTAACCAAATTTTAACATGTCGATGCGGATTGAAAGTATAAGTCATTTTTAGGTGAGCCCTTAATTTAATCTATACGTATAATAACATACCTTAAGCTGTATTAAAACAACTAGTGCGCTTAAATTACACACTCAAGATCAAGTGTAACTCCCCACGTCATCCCGAGCGCAGCGAGGGATCTCCCGAATATAGCAAAGTCTTTAACATAATGAAGGGTATAAATCATTCCATTCTGGACTCAAGGTACTAGAGCGGCGATCGATTAAATATTAACCAGATCGACATTGTTTAAATTTTATGATCAAATTCATGCAGTTCTAATATAAAGGAGTCTGCATGATACAGCACGGAATTTATGACAAGCCTAACCTTCGAATTATGGTTGACCGTTGGTCTTCAAAAAACATACTTAATAAAATTTTTACAAACCCTATGGGGTCTACCATAGAAATTAGTAGATGACGGCTCTGTCGAAGCTCATGACACACGATGATTGCCTCATCCGTGTAATCTTTACTTGAGCCTGTACCATCATAGATGCGCTCTTCATAATGCCAATGATTGATTAAATGTTGAGATAACCAAATCTCAACATCGCCTCTATTTTTAAGACTTTTGTTATAATCAGACCAGTTGGAAACTTTGTATTTTTGTTTGTTTATCTCAATATCTTTTTGATTTAACCATTTATTTGGCATCTGCACATCCTAAACTTCAAAAAAAGAAGGTCTTAATGTGCTGCTGTTATTTTGCAAATATGGCTAAGGATTGAGCGATGCAACAAAGCCTCAAGGCATTGCAAATGCTTGTAATAAGCTTCAAGCTTTTCAAGATGCAGCGTCTTGTTGATCAAACTTATTGCAATCTTATCCTGACTTTTTTCAAGCTTGACTAAGCCTGAAAATGATCTGAGAATAGATAAATTCATAAGACTAAATTACAGAGGACGTATGCAAGAATATAATTCCAACTCAAGAACTGAAAACACACCGAATAAAAAAGATAGTTCAAGCAAAACTAAAACAACGAACTATATTCCCCCGCAACTCACGAATCTAGTTAAGGCAACAATTGAAAGTGGCGCTGAATCCAGTCAAGAAACAAGCCTCAATCAAGGCTCTCAATCCTAATTTAAGCGCCATTCATGAAAAAAACGCTCAACCTAAGTATTGCGTGGAAGCAAAAAGTTACTTTACGAGCTTTATTCAATCAATATTTGCAGAAACTGTCAAAGCAACCAAACAATGAGCAGCTAAAAATACAGATCGCTCAAACAGCCTATTATTTAGGTGAGTTTAATGAAACATTAAACCACTTAAAAGAAATCAAGCTAAACGCCAAGAATAAATATATTGTCCCGAGCTTGAGTGCGAAAGCATATTTAGCCATCAATACAAACATGAGTAATTTGCAGGCCTTACCCTTACTGCATACAGCAAAAGAAAATGCGCCAGATGAAGTTGCTCTATCGGAGACATTAACCCATTTAGGTATTGCTCATCAGCGTATCAGTCTTGCTCAAAAAGCCATCCGTTTTTTTTCAGATGCATTAACAGCCCAGCCTTTTAATTCAACAGCATTTAACACGTGGGCAGCAATTGACTTTAGTGTTAGCAATGAAGCTGAAGTTTTAGAGCGATGCGATGATTATATAACGCGTGGAATGATAACCCCGACAATACTTGCAAATCGCTACACAGCCCTATCGTTATTAGGTAGAACTGAGGAAGCAGAGTGGTTATCAGGTATCAATGCACATACCCTATCCAGACAACTTGAAGGACCTATCGACGGGGAATCTTCGTTAGATGATTTTTTATCAAAATTAGCATTAGAACTTTCTAAACACCCAGCACTTAGATACGGGCGCCATGACAGTGCCATAAAATTAGGATGGCGAATTGATGAGCTACTAACTCACAAAACACCTGCATTATCAGCGTTATTTATTGAATTAACTCAGATGATATCTAAGGCTATCGATGACTTGCCAAATCAGCCTCATCCATGGTTAACGAACTCCCCAAGTAATGCGAAGCTGACCCCGTGGTGTTTATTTACTGAGAACGATGAGGAAGCAAGTTGGCACGTTCATCCTCGCGGTTGGATGAGCGGCGTATTTTATATTTTGGTTCCTGACGTAACTAAGTGCTCATACGATAAAAAAGGATGCATTGAATTTGGTCCTCCGACACTGTCCCACATTCAACGTAAAATCCCTGGTGAACACAAAATTGTAAAACCTAAGCCTGGGCAGTTACTACTTTTTCCATCCCACCTTTATCATCGAACCTACGCAACACAAAATGGACACAAGCGTCTGGTTATTCCATTTGACATCCAACCTCTCAACAAAACTCACTGACATAAAGTTTACTTGTGCTTGAAACCTAATTTCTATACTTTAAAGGCCTGTTCTTTCTCATGAACACGGAGTGTTTTTATGTTCAACCTTTATGTATCAGGACAAGCGCACCATGAGCAATTACCTGATGGAACGTCCCTATACGATTATCACTATCAAACACCGCCTATTCACTCATTTAAAGCCGCCTGTGAACCAAGTACTTGGCGGCATCATTACAAACCCTTTGCTGTGGCCATAAACCAGCCCAAGACAGGCGAGGTTATGCTGATAAGAGATCACTTAGGCGTTGCTCCGTTATATTATTACCACACGCCAGGAAAAAAACTCATCATTGCTGAAACCATCCCTCTTATTATTGAACAATTGAGTTCCCCCCCCTTTTTGCATAAACAACAAATTCACATGTTATTTTCACGAGAAAAATACTATTCCGATGAAACGTTTTATGAAGGTATCTATCGGGTTGAACCAGGACACATGATGCATTTTAAGCATGATGGTTCCGTTGAAAAAAAAGCATACTGGCAACTAGAAGTTAAAGGTGATGTATTGCACTACTCAGATGATCGAGATTATCTCGCTCATTTTAGTGAACTTATGAAAGAATCCACCCTTAATGCAATAGATGATCAAACAAACCTTGCCGCGGAATTCAGTGCCGGGCTTGATTCCAGCGCTGTCTATTGCTGCCTCAGAGAGTTAGGTATCAACCCTACTTTATACATGCACATAGCCAAACCAGGAACACAACCCGCACAGCTATATAATTCCCAACTTGAAGAAAGCTTTATTGAGCATTTCCAACAGCCCAGAATACAACGAATTGGTGATGAAAACTTTGAACCGATCCAAGTATTTACGCAATACGCGAAGTGGTTTGGTGGATCTGCACCTTACATGTTTCCGATGTTTGCCAGCAATATACACCGAGCAGTCGCTGCAAACAAACACCCCATTTTATTATCAGGATTTGGAGGGGACCAAGGCGTTTCAAGCAACATAGGATTCAATTATTGTATTCCTGAATTAATGCATCAGAAAAAATTTCGAGATGCTTGGAATCAACTCACCGTAAATCAAGATAAAACGCAATCACCTGTTCGCTGGCTAAAAAATGGTGTTCATTTTTGTCAGTACGCTCACCCCGCGTTGTATCAAATGAGCATATCAAGGCATCAAATCAAGCAAATAATTAACGACCGCTTTGCAAAAAACTCAAATAAAACTTTATCTTATCATCCCCAGAAACGCCTGTATTTTAATACCGAAAGAGAAGGTATGCGGTCAATTTTACAAGGCCCTCACAGCAGTGAAATACGTATGCGTATTGAGTATAGCAGTGTGGTTGCTAAACAATTGGGATTCGAGTTCCGTTATCCTTTATTGTATCCAAAACTATTGGAATTCTTTTTAAGCTTGCCGCTGACACAAAAAAAACGTCACGGTGTAGGGCGTTATTTAATGCGACAATATCTTAGCCGTACTTTGCCAGAAGATATTATAGCTGATTACAAAAAATCCGAGGGTCTAGCAATTGCCCCAAGTACGTTTGAGCTATATCAGCGTGCATGCGAAGAAAATCAATACAAAGAGGAATTTTCAGAACTTCCCTACTCACATTTAATACAGGCCCATAACCCTGGCTTAAGAATGAAAAATCTCGTCAAAGGATTCATGCTGAAACAAGGCGTTTGTTAGGCGTAATTAAGGTTTTATCAATACCACATCGTGTTAATAAAACCTTAATCCGTAACTCCCCAAGTACGTCGTTGCGAGCCGCAGGCGTGGCAATCTGGTTTTATTCCTAAGGAGATTGCCGCGTCGGGTTGACGCCTATGCGGGAATGACAGGTTTCGAGTTAACCTGTTTGATTTTAGAGCATTAATTAGGAGCCGGAAAACAGCCCGCCCGTAGCTTCATTCGCTTTATTTATTTCGCCTGATTCGGGCTCTACCGACTCAAGTTTGACGAGCTCAGGTGGCTCATACGTTCGTGATTTTTTGCATACGCTTTTAAAGTCATCTGACGATTTATCATCATGGTGCATTTATATTTACTCCCCAAAATATGTTTAGGTGAAATTTATAGTATCGACTTCACCAGCAAATGTCCAAGTTCCGCCGTAGGAGCCAGGACATGCCGCTTACCTGCCGCCAGTACACAGGTGGGCCCATCCAGGCCCAACACATGCGATAGGTCTTCGGTATGCTAACTGAATCCGACGGTTTGTGTGGATACGGTCGCCCAGCTACCACTATCATAGTTTGTACCGGTGCAAGTCAGGCTGATACAGTTCCCCGAGGTTGTTTGGACCCCATCGTTAGTCGTCCATGAAATCATTCTGAAGGAATGTGCCCCATCACCAGCGAACGCGCAAATGTGCCCCCCGAGGGAGTTGGAACCGGCCCCGTCGCAGAGCAGAAATGTTAGGTTAGCCTTCAATCCGGTGGAGCCAGTCGTAATATCCCATGGCCCGGTGGTGACAGAGCTGATGCAATTAGAATCGGAGTAGCGCTGGTACTGATATGTACCGGTAGTCAGTTCGGTGGAGTTGCCTCCAGTAGTATAAGCCTGTATTATCGGGTTGTTGCAAACCGTAAGCAGGGGCGTTTCAAGATTGTCGGCTGCAAGTGCTTCTGCCACCCATACAACCGACCCGGCTAAAATCATTCCAGTTACTCGTCCCTTCATGTTCATACTCCTTTGTAGGTGGACCATGGTATTCATAAACAAAAGTAAAGATTTTTCCCAAGTCCGGTTGATTTATCACGTCGCTACCATAGCGCCACAATACACTTTTACAGCACAATTTTCATCGCGTAACATGCCACGCCCCAAATGCTACGCCTCAACCTCTATGCTTTTTGTTTTATCTTTCGTCTCTTTCGTCTCTTTCTCAAATTCTAAAAATACGCCCGAACGACGCATTAAAATCAAAAACGGCACAAAACTTAATGTGAGTATAAAACCGATTTCATATAATCCGGCCCAGCCTACATAGCTCTGTAAACCTGCCCCCATTGGCCCTGAAAAAACACGAGGCAGCGCAGAAACGCCGACTAATATAGAAAATTGCGTTGCGGTAAAGCGCTTATCAACAAAGCGCATAAAAAACGCAACCAATGCGGTAGACCCCATGCCATACGCTAAATTATTAAAGAGCACCGCTGCTGCAAATAATGCCGTGTTTTGGCCTGATATGGCAAGCGCTACAAACAATAAATGTGCGAGCGCTTGAAACAAACCAAACACCCAAAGTGCACGGTAAAGCGACCAGCGTGTGAGCAATATACCCGCTGTTAAACCGCCGCCTAATACCGCCCCAACGCCCATGATTTTATTCACATACCCAATTACATCCAGCGAAAAGCCCATGCCTTGAATTAAAAACGGCATAATTATACCGCTATTAGTTGTTGTGAATGCTTCTGCTAATTTATAAAATAAAATAAAACATAAAGTAACAATAATACCCGGACGCAATAAAAGTGATTGGGCTGGCGCAACAAACGACGTTAATAATCCTGTGTGTTGCTGAAGTGATTCACTCGATGGCTCAGGGCTCCAAACAATCACAAGCATGCCAATGCATATTAAAAAACCCATCAAACGATAGGTCACAGTCCAACCCACGTGATACGCCATTACCAAGGCGAGCCCGCCTGATAATAATACAGCAACTTGATAGCCGCACACCGCAAACGAGGCCCCAAGACCATGCTCTTCAGGTTTTAAATATTCTGTTCTGTGTGCATCAATCGCAATATCTTGTGTTGCAGAACAAACCGCCAAACTTAAGGCGATTAGGGCCATTAAACCAGGGGATGTAGCCGGTGAAAACCAAGCTAAAGCATTAAAACCAATTAATAAACACACTTGCATGGATAACACCCAACTACGACGTTTTCCCAGTTTAAATAATGAGAATCGGTCGAGCAGAGGGCTCCACAAAAAACGATAAATATACGGTAAACCTATTAAACTCAACAAGCCTGTCGTCATGACTGACGCGCCTGACGCGGCAAACCAAGCTTGTAAGGTTCCCCCCAGAAGTGCCAGAGGCAATCCTGAGGAGAAACCCAACAAAAAAACAATGAATAAACGTTTTTTCATATAAATTAAGTCTATTATTTATTTTTTAACGCTTGGTTTGCTATCTTTTGCAGCCTCTTTTTGCACGTCAACCAAATGAACATTAAAGATTAATGTTTCATTCGGACCAATCGTCCCACCTACATTACGTGAACCATAGGCTAATTTAGCTGGAATAAACACTTCCCATGTAGACCCTGCTGGCATGAGTTGTAATGCCTCTGTCCAACCTGGAATAACTTGTGAGAGTTTAAAGCTGACTGGTTTGCCTGCTTTCTCGGTGCTATCAAATACTTCACCGTTTAATAAACGCCCAGTGTATTCTACTGTAACTGTATCTTCTTTGGCGGGTCTAATACCTTTTCCTGCTGTTACAATTTTATATTGCAAGCCACTTGGCAAACTCACAACGCCCGGTTTGCTTTTATTGCCTTTTAGAAAAGCTTCGCCTTTTACTTTGTTTTCTTCTGCTTTTTCGTTGAAATCAGACGCTCGCTTGTTCATCATTTCTTTTTCAAAATCACTGAGTACTTGCTTCATTTCTGCGTCGGTCATTAAGAGTTTACCGCCTTTCATACCATCGTCCATGCCTTTCGCAAAAATAGCTGGATTGATTGAAATACCTTGCCGCTTTAAATTTTTTCCTAAATCAGAACCAATACTATAAGACACTTTATCTTCTGTTGTAGATAAAACAGGTGCCGTTGCATCAGCTGCAAATAAAGGCGCAGAGATTGCGACAATCATCGCACCTGCTATCCATTTTGTTTTTATCATCAGTAATCCTCTTTATTGTTATTTAAACCCAATATAATTCAAAATTTATTTTGCCTAAATTTAACTTGAATTACCAGCTTATTTCATTAACATACAAAAGATGATAGAAAACATACAAAAAACATTTACGGTTGCAACGCTGAACCAACATATACGCCGTTGGCTTGAAAAAGACATCGGACCAATTGCTGTCGAAGGCGAAGTCTCAAATTTAAGCCGCCCTGCATCAGGTCACGCTTATTTTTCACTTAAAGACCCATCGGCTCAATTGCGCTGTGTGTTTTTCAAAGGCCGACATCGTAAAAACACTGAAGCAATTTTACAAAATGGCCAAGCACTCATCCTTCGAGGCACTTTAAGTGTTTATGAGGCCCGAGGCGATTATCAATTAATCGTTGAAAGCATCGAAGCTGCAGGTGCCGGTAATTTATTCCAGCAGTTTGAAGCTTTAAAACTCAAATTAAAAACACTTGGCTTATTTGATACCAGCCGAAAAAAAACATGGCCTAAATATCCGAATACCATTGCACTGATTACATCCCCAACAGGCGCTGCTATTCGCGACATGCAAAGCACATTGAAAAAGCGCTTTCCACTCACAGAAGTAAAACTTTATCCAACCGAAGTACAAGGCGAACGGGCAGCGCCTCAGCTGATTACTGCAATAAAACAAGCCAATATAGATGCAACAGCCGATGTGATTTTATTGGCACGCGGTGGTGGCAGCATAGAAGATTTATGGGCCTTTAATGACGAAGCGCTGGCCTATGCCATTTCAGACAGCAATATTCCGATTATATCAGGCGTAGGTCATGAAACAGACTTTACTATTTCAGATTTTGTTGCTGATTTAAGAGCCGAAACGCCAACCGCTGCAGCCGTTGCCGCAACCCCTGATCAACGCCAATTGCTAGAACACTGCGAGCGTT
>JASJHH010000125.1:0-4665 GCA_033791145.1 Legionella sp. | reverse complement strand
GTTGAAAGCCAGCAATCAAAATAGGCAAATATAGAAATTTACTATATTTTCCAATCACAAATGTTTTTTGGTGGCTATTTGCAGGGCTCCAAAGGGTTGCTGCTAAGATGACTAAAAAAAAGCAGAGAGCGAGTCTTACGTAAGGTAAAGAAAAGCATTTTTGTATGTTTTGTCGGTAGCTTGGCACAAGCAAAATCGTGATTAAAGATATACTGAATAAAATACTTTTTAAAGAAGAGCTAAAAGGCAAGACGAGTAGGGTCAGTGGTAGAAAAAGTTGCGCCCATTTTTCTGAAAATAGTAAGTGTTGTTTTTTTATCAGAGAATGCATTGTTTTCTTATATCAATGGAAATATGAGAGGGATTGTAGCAGTTGTTGGTGGGGTATTCCAAAGACTTAATACATAACCACCATGACCAGATCCCGTTGGTTTAACGGCTAAAGCACCTTGTTGATATAAATTATCTATGTGTGTTTTAAGGGGGGGGTTGATGAGTCCCCATGCATCAAAGCAGTCGGCTGCACGTTGAATGGCATGAATTAATTTGGGTTGTTTATTTGGATGTGTAAGCGCTTCACGGGCTTCAATCACACTGTGTGTCATTTGATTATCAATTAAGTCAGCCTGTACTTTATTTTTCGCTTGTAAATTTTGAACTTGTTGAATGCAGGTTGAGGTAACACTCGGTGTGCCCGAAAATGAGAGGCACCAGTGTGGTTTCCAACTTGGGCTGAAAGGTGTTATTTTCTCTGATTCAAAAAAAACGCCATCTGAGGCTGTCATACTGCCGGCAATATCAAGGCCGCTGCTTTGTCCATGGAATATATTTTCGAGTGTACGCGCAAATGTAAATTGATTTAAGTTGGGGTCAAAGATAGCTTGCAGCCAGCGAGTAATCGCAACACAAAGGGCTGCTGATGCCCCGAGACCTGTTCCAATTGGCACTTGGTTTGTAATGTGTAACTCACCTGTAATATGTTTTTCATCAAGTTCGAGCGCTTTAAAGCCTGCACGTAATAACTTCCAAATGGAGGGCTTGCAGGTTGCAGCACTTTCGCCTTGATATGTGAGCACTAAAGGCATATTTGATGCTTGATATTTTAAAGTAAGTGCTTTACTGGTTAATGGAAAAACAAGGGCAGGATGGCCTCGAAGTACTGCATGTTCGCCGGCTAGAATCCATTTACCATAGGTTATGGTTTCAAAATCATAAGACATGAAGCTGATTCTCTAAGGCTTGTTGTTTAAAGGTATTTGCAAGTTGTATTTGATCGGGTCGATAGAGTAGGTGAATATTGGGTCCTGCATCCATGGTAATTAAAGGTCCATCTTGTTGTTTAAACGCTTGTTGCAGCATATCTAAAAGCTGTTGTGTCTCTGGTGTGATATAACTAAAAGCGGGCTCTGAGGCAGAAAACAAAGCGTGCATGTCTTGAAACTCACGCCAAGTGATTTGATGTGCTTCGTCCCAAGCTTGGTTTTGCAGTGCATGAATGAGAGCAGTTAGATTTTTTTCTGCACGTATTTTTCGTGCAGGGTATTCAGGTAGGCGACTGACGCGTTGATGCGCTTCACTCGATGATACTTTTTTCTCGGCTTGTTCTACTAAAATCACTTGATGAATGAGTTTTGGGTAGGGTAGCGTAATGGATTTGACAGACGTTTCATCCCAAATAGCCCAAGGTTCAAAAAAAGAACGGCAAGATGAGCCTGAGCCGATACGGCTTAAACGGGCTTGTTCCGTGATGCTGGGTATCGATGTATTTGTACAGGCAGCGCACGCTTTTATAGCTGCTTGTGTGAGCGCTGCAAAGCTTGAGGCAGAGCTTGCAAGCCCTGTACCGTGAGGAAAATTATTTGCAGAGCGAATTGTAAAATAAGTGTCACATGCAAATTGTTGTTTAATCAAACGAAGATGATTTAAAAAGCGTGTTTGGGCTTTTTCTGAAAAAACATGTGGAATATATGAAGCTTGCTGGGTGAGTGGTTCCCAGGTGTCTTGTTGCAGTGTGTTTTCTTCAAGTTCAACATGGGTTAAAAGATGCGGCAAGGTATATGAAAGAGAAGCATTAAGCGGAATATTTTGATTGCCTGGTGCTTTACCCATGTATTTGATGAGTGCAATATTCGCCGGGGCTTTAACAGACCATTTCATGTGTTCTATCCTGGGTAAGCAGGTTAATGCCCTGGGGCATCATCCCATAATAGTTTATGCAGCTGTAATTGAAAACGAACGGGGAGTTTATCTTTTAAGATCCATTCTGCCAAGGTTTTTGGGGCGAGTTGTTCAAAACTAGGTGAGAACAAGACTTCCACCCGGGTTGTGAGCGCGTGTTTTGTGATCATATCAACGGCCCACTCGTAATCTTCTCGACTACAAATCACAAATTTAATGTGATCGGTCGGTTTTAGATGATTAAGATTAGCCCACTTGTTTTTATCTGATTCCAGCGAGTCAGGGGTTTTTAAATCCATTACGATGAGCACACGTTTATCAACAGTTGAGATGTCTCGTGCACCGCTTGTTTCGAGTGATACAAGATAATTTTGATCACACAGTGTTTTGAGTAAAGGAATTGCGCCAGGTTGTGCCAGTGGCTCACCACCTGTGATGCAAATATACTGGCAATCAAAGGCTTTTATTTGTAATACAATCTCATCAAGGCTCAGTGTTTTTCCGCCATGAAATGCATACGCGCTGTCGCAATACTGACAACGCAGCGGGCAACCTGTTAGGCGCACAAAAACAGTTGGGAGCCCAACTGTTTTTGATTCGCCTTGAAGAGAATGAAAAATTTCAGTGATACGAAGTTGATTTAAAAAACGGCTCATATATATAATTAATTTTTTAGCTTTTAAAGCTTTCTAATTTTGAAGTGGCGAGTTGGGCTGCATGGGTATCTGGGTAATCTCGAATAACGGCTTTTAAACGTTCACGTGCTGCGTTGGTTTGACCCGAGGCTGCAAGTGCGTAACCCAGTTTAAGCGATGAAGCAGATGATTTACTTGAACTTGGGAATGTCTTTAAAACGGTTTCAAATTGTTGAATAGCATCGGGAAAAGATTGTTTGACCATGTAAAGTTCACCCAGCCAATAATGTGCGTTGGCGGTGTAGCCACCACGTGGATATTGTTGAATAAAGTGTTTCATTGCCATAATACCTTTATCAAATTCTTTGTTTTTTACGAGCTCATAGGCTGCTAAATAGCTTATTTGTTCGTCTGCAGGATTGCCGCGTGGGGCTGTATTTTGTGTGAGTGTGTCTGCATTTGTATCTGTGTTTATATCAACTGAGTTTATATCTATAGGGTTTGCTGCATGATTTGATGCAGAAGATGTTGTGTTTGGATTGTCACGTAATCGTTTGTCCAAATCTTGGTAAAAATCAAGTTGTTGTTTTTTTAAAGTTTGGAGCGCATGGGTTTGCACTTCGAGTTGTCCACGTAGTTCACTGAGCTCTTGTTGTAAGCCTTGTAGCTTACTCAGTAATAAGCTTGGGTCTTGTGAGGTATTATTAATATTAGACGCGTCGTCATGTGCAAGTGCAATCGTATCGTTATTATTATTATTATTATCAGGATTGCTATCTTGATAATAATCTTCGTCTGGGGTTGCTTCTGTTTGTGCATAAGCGTCTGGCCGCGCTGCGACGGCCAGCTGTTCATCAAAAAGGGCGAAATTTTCGCTCTCATCCACCACTGGTGCTAAAGCAAAAGCAGGCCAGGTTAAACAACAGCTAATCGTTGTTGCAAGGAGGGTATGATGAACTATTTTTTTCATGAGAATTATCTCTTATTTTGCGTTATTTTATTTTGCTTCATAGCTTAAATCAACGCGTCTGTTTTGTAGGCGATCTTCATCTGTGTGACCTAGATTAGCTGGTTTTTCTTTACCGTAGCTTACCACGCGCATTTGATGTTTTTTAACGCCGTCCATACGCATCATATGTGCGACTGAACGTGCACGGCGCTCACCGAGTGCAACGTTATATTCGCGGCTACCACGCTCATCTGTGTTTCCTGCAAGAAGAATACGGGCTGATGGGTGTGTTTTTAAATATTTCGCTTGCGCATGAACAGAAGCAACGTATTTTGAAGCAACAGCGCTGTTATCATAAGTAAATAAATACGTTTGGTTATGTGGTGCTTCAGTGGTAAACATTTCACCAGCTGCCTGACCTGCAAAATGGGTCAGTCGGCCGAGGCCATTCATGGATAAATCAGTGCCATCTAATAAGTTGCCTGATTTTGAACAGGATGCAAGTAAGAGTGTAGCACTTGCAAGGGTTCCAATTTTAAGTAAATTTTTGATCTGCATTTTGGATCTCCATTTTTATTTTTTATGTTTTTTAATGTATTTAATTGTACAGCATTCTATCTTTTCTGACCACCTCTGTCAGCACGGACCTGTTTGATGACAAAATCCAGTGCTTTGTTTACGAAAATACTGGCAGCCTGATTCGCTGCCAGAACACCACCATAGGGCGTGTTACTTGGGCATGGAATATTTTGTTCGATAAGCCGTGATGCAAGCACACGGTTATCAGATATGCGTGTCACTGTTATTTTAGCAATGAATTTAAGTGTGCTTTTTTTTGTTAGAAAATTTTGGTTTAATTCAATTAATTGCGTATCAAGTCGATAATCTGTTTTATCAGCATAA
>JASJHH010000124.1:0-5594 GCA_033791145.1 Legionella sp. | reverse complement strand
TACACAGGACTTGCCGTTACCTTAGTAAAAGCTTTTTCATGATACCTGCCGCATCACAATCTGATTTATCGCAACAAGGCCAAACCATTCATACCGATATCTTAGTCATTGGTGGTGGTTTGGCTAGCCTGCATTACTGCCGTTATTCGCAGAGGCTATGATTACTTCGTCATCATTATCCTCCTCCTCAACAAGGCGCCCCTTATGAGCAGCCATCTTAGTAGGAGCCACCTCATCAGCATCCCTAAGAGCATCATTAGTAGAAGCATTAGTAGGAGCATCAGCGCTCCCTTCATGATTAAATAAACCCAGGCTTGCCGATGAGAAAGATGATAATTTTTCTTTTCTTTCAGCAGCTCGATAACTTTCATCATGAAAAGAAACGGCACAGACTGCAGTGAGCACTGTAATTGGAAGTAATAATAAAGATAGCCCCCCTGTAGGAATTACAAACACAAGAGAAACCACAAGCGATACAGCAGCCACAACACCACATGTAGCAGCAATCAGGTATGCTTTTTTTTGTTCTTTATCTAATTGATTCGTTAATTCCTTTAATGCGTTGGGTTCAGCATTATATGTATTGTTTAATACTGACTTTAATATCTCTTCAGCGCATTGATATACTGCATCCGTATAATAGTTTTCAAGCAATTCATCTAAAAGAATTATTTTTTTGTTATATTCTAAAAAAGACGGATGCACTCGAAAGTGTTCTATACTTCGCAAATAATCATCATGGAATGCTTTTAAATTATTCTCTTTTGAAGGCATTATGATCAACCCATAAACAATTCAACATGGTTAACTATAGCACATATTAGGCTATTTCGGAAGGATTTTTTTAATCAGGTGATTTTTAGCCGCTGTTTTTAGGCGTAGACGAATCTGAGTTATTCTTTTCCCGCTTCTCTGTATCTTCCATATGCTTATTTGAGCCCTCGAATATCGTCTTTAATTTATCCTCAAGATTTAAATCAAAAAATTCATTTGAACGTCGATATTGATGAATAGAATTCGGTTTATTATTAGAGGCTATTTTTTTTAAATCAGCTTTTAATTGAGAGGTGTGTCTGATAACCATTTTTTTCTTCTCTTTAGGAGCTGACTGACTGTCTGTCTCATCCCGAGAAGCTCTATTCACACGCCCCATCATTTGATTGAACGCTTTCAATTGCTGAACGTAACTTAAATCATAAAACCCATGTTTATTTGGGTCGGGTTTCAGCTGATATAAATGCTCGTGTATTTCAAGGGCCTTTAATACTCTTTTCTTATCAGGATGAGAATCAAACGATTTTGATCGCGTTTGCGCTTGATTAAGCTTAGTATTCACAGCAGCATAAGTATTTTGATGTTTTGCCGCTGCTGCAATCACTTCTCTATCCGCTCGCAATTTTTTTGAAGCAAATTGAAGCGCTCTACTATCTTGTGCTACGGCTGCTAACACGACTTTCTTATTGTTTTTAATATCACCTAATGCATGTTCAAGTGCTAATCCATCTTGATGCACCGCAGCCAAGACAATTTTTTCATCACGTCTTAATCTGTCTGCTGCATATTTTAATGTCTGACCATTTTGCTTCAGTGCAAGAAATACAATACTTCTGTCGCATTTCAGCCAATCTGATGCATATTCAAGCGCACTCGCTGTGTTTTTAACCGCAGAAAAGACTGTCTTTCTGTCAGCTTTTAATTCATCTGATGCATATTGAAGCGCCAGACCTGTCTGCTTAACAGCCGACAAAACAATCTCTTTATCATTTTTTAATGTTTTTGATAGGTTTTTTAATGCTAATCCATTTGATAAAACAGAAAATAAACCTTTTTTTCTATCAACAATTTTTTTACCTGCCATAAACCGGCCTTTTGCTCTAAATATTAACTTAATGGTAGTGTATTGTGCTTTAGATCGCAATTTTATTTGCTTTCAAGCTCAAAATTTGAGACTTTACAGCCTAAAGTCAAAAGGTAATGATTCATGTTTTTAACCGATACAACATATAACCCAAAAAAAACTTTGATGCATATTACACAAGACATGCAAATATGCCAAAGTGATTATCCGCTTGATTGGTACCAAGCTGACTATATTCCCTATGCCGAAGAATATTTAGCCCTACCTGATCGCAAGCTCACGACTGTACTGAAATGGATGACGCCGTACTTAAACAAAGTACAAGATCATTTTGGGCCTAATTTATTATTACTCGCACATTATTATATGGGTGGCGAGATTGTACGCTTAGTCGAACAATTTGGCGGACAAATTGGCGATTCATATCAGCTTGCATTAATGGCCGCGAATCATCCTGAAAAATCCATTATTGTTGAATCAGCTGTGCATTTTATGGCTGAATCTATTGCGATGCTCGCACATGAATCCCAAACGGTTTATATCACGAATCCGAAATCTGGCTGCACCATGGAAATGCTTGCCAAAGATTTTATGGTACAACCTGCCTTTGCTGAATTGAACGCGCGCTATGGTGCTGAGAATATTTTGCCGATTTGCTATATGAACACCTCAGGACGTGTAAAAGCCATGACAGGTGCGCAAGGTGGCGCTGTGTGTACGAGCTCCAATGTAAAAAAAATCTTTCAGTGGGCACGTGAAAAAAACAAAAAAATTCTATTTATTCCAGACCAACATATGGGTGAAAATGTCGCACACTGGCTTGGCATTCAAAACATTGCCTACTGGCCAAGTGGCACAGCAGGTGCACAATATCGCCTTGATACACAAGATGCTAAAACGCTTAAGCAATTTGATAGTGCTGAACTTATTTTATTTGCCAGCGAATGCACTGTACACACCCGTTACGATGCCGCAATGTGCGCTTATTGGGACACACAAAATTATACCACCGTTGTACATCCTGAATGTAAAAACGAGGTGATTCGTGCAGCACAACATGCAGGCTCAACCGCATTTATTTGGGATTTGGTTACCAACGACCGTGCAAAAACCAAACGTTACGCCATTGGCACAGAAAATCATATGGTTGAAAATTTAAAGCAACATGCGGCATCTCTTGGTATTCAAGTCGTGAATTTGGCTGAAGCACCAACCGCAGGCAATCATGCTAATTTAGGCTGCGGCTGTGCAACCATGTCACGTAACGACCCACCGCATTTAGTCGCTTTGCTTGATTTACTGCGTCTTGGACACGCCATGCCTTATAACGAGGTCAAAGCAGGTGATGTGGTGCATGAAGTCACAGGCACACGCCAAAGGCTTAGCACAACAGACCAAGCCTGGGTGATTGAAAATGCGAAAAAAGCACTTCAAAATATGATTAAAATTACTGAATCCCAACGGGTGCCGTCGTTGTCGTAGACGACGTATTGCCTGTTGTGCCATCTGTCACGGTTGATGGCGCATCGTTGCTTGGTGTTGACACAACGTCTTGAATCGCTTGAATGTCTGCTTGCATGGTTTGTAGCTTGGCTTGTATATCTTTCAGATCAGCTTGCCGTTGTGTCTCAAGCTTTTGAAATTCTACTCGTATTTGGCTTTTTAATAAAAGTATTTGTTCTGACGCATTATCAGCATATACGCCCATACTCAAAAAAACAGATAGACCACCTACTAAAAATTGATTGAATCGCATTCGCATGTCTTCTCTCCCTGAATTAAATAATATCCAAATAATATCCAATTACTATCTTATAGGATAAACTCCAGAACTTGAACTATACTCAGGTTGTTCAAAATAAACTTTAGTGGCTTTTAATAAAACATAATCTAAGGGGAAACACACATGAAAAAAAATATCATTGGTGGCTTATCTGCCGCAGTTTTATCACTTACTCTTCTAGGTGCAGCACCTGTTTATGCTATGGATCAAGCTGATCATAAAAAAGGTCACTGCATTATGCAAAAAGTAGAGCAGTTAAAAGAAAGCCTTGCGCTAACCGCTGACCAAGAAAAACAATTAAAAGCCTTAAAACACAAGCATAAAGCTTTTATGAAAGCAGCCCACCAAGAAAAACAAGCGATTCATAAAGAAGCGCGTGCAATTGCTGAAGCAAAAACGATGGATCAAGCAAAATTAGATAAGCTTGCTGACAGAGCAGGAAAACTTGCAAGCAAAAAATTAAAAGAACGCGTTATGGCAAAACATGAAGTGGGCCAAATACTGGATCAAAAACAAAAAGACCTCATCAAAAAAGCAAGAAAAGACATGAAGAAAAACATGAAGCAGAAAAAAGCATCTTAAACATCAATGGGGTCAGGTTTATTTGATTACAAAAAAATCAAACGAACCTGACCCTAATGGTTTCTAATGGTTTTATAAACAACAAGTATTATCAACGTCATCCAACGAACCATGCGCTTTATCTGCAGGTTTAAACATAAGAGGAGGCGTAATCCTAGACTTTAAATCATAAATTTTAAGCGATTCGTGCGCATTATTTCCAAAATATTTTTGAGCTTCAATAGCCCCAGAAAGAAGCAGGTACGTCGCAACCGTAGCAGCAAATACACTCGGGGAAAGACATAAACCAATAACCAAACACACACCCGCAAGCGATATCATATAAGACTGCATCAGCCCTTCCAATTTTTCATCAGTAGGATTTTCAATGCCAATATTTTCAATCAGTTTTTCTCTATTAATTTCAGTCAGTTCTTTTATAGTGCAAAGACCCTCATCAGAATAGACGGTAACGATAGATGACAACATGATGAATGCAGCCAAACTGATTAATAGATGAGTCACTAAAAGTGCCGCTGCTATGAGAGCCAGCTCGAATAAACAAGCAGTTGTTACGACTAACCCTACTACGGATACTGCTAATTTAAATGTATATTTACTAAATATATAACCATCTTCATGCTTCAATAATAAATTTAATTGCCTATCGTTTTCGCGCTGTTCAGAAAAAGTATGCCGGCTTCTATTGATCCAAATCACCAATTGTTCTGCGTATTGCTCCGCTTCAGAACCGTCTAGATAATCCTTTTTGTTATGCTGAGGACTATGATTCTCATTAGAATCATACGGCAATGGTCGGTAATCCTCTGGAAAAAGTGCCATTATTTAATTCTCAAACTAAGATATAACGAACATTGTACGTACTGTTTGAATTAAAAACAACCTTGTGCCAACTATTTTACTTGCTTTATTCAAGAGTGATACGTTATTTTTAGTCCAAATAAGTAATGAGGCAGTCTGATGCGATTTTTTATGGATGTTCCAAATATAAGAAACATCAATCTTTTCACCCCTTATGAAGGATTTATTGATGCCTTTGCATGCGGGGTATTAAATCCTCCCATAACCTGCGTTTTTTCTATCTTTTTTGGATTACTAAATATAGCATTTACACTTGCTCAGCTTGCATTGAATTTATTGTTGTTGCTGCTTAGTCTTCCTTGCTTAATTATACCCTTCTTTTTTTTGAACCAGCTTGTCAGTGTCTTTGACAATATTAAGGATATTATCTTAATCCCTCTTATTATCACGTTTAATATTAGCGTATCACTTATTTGTCCATTCACCCGATTGCTTGGCACCATGTTTTCTAGTAACGCTTCCCAGGCTAAGCCTTTCTTCAGAGAATCTAACCAGAATCAGAATCAGAAG